>JASFFN010000055.1:0-8016 GCA_050124275.1 Roseobacter sp.
CTCTGCTTTACGCTGCCCGGCCGCGCGCCGCCGCGCAGACCCAGTGTTTTTTTACCGTCAGTATCGCTCATGAAGCTCGTCTATCCTTTCGAGTGGCTGTCGCCACCCTCTTTCACGCGCACGCCTTTAAGTCTTTGGGCCTCCTCTACAACACGTTGCGTGAGTCCACCAGAGGCGAGCGCCCCATGTATCACAGTTTGGCGACCAAATGCCAAACCCAATTCATCCGCCGTCAACCAGCCGATATACGACCCGTGGTGCGGCGTACTCAGTTTCGACTTTCCCCGCCCGGAGCCGTCGACCGCCTGGATCAGCACCTCGGCCTGTTCCATCTGCAGCCACGATTTTACCTTTTCGTACCCGGCAACGGCTTTTCCCGCTTTGCGCTGCAGCGAAATCAGATCCACGACGCGACGGACCAGCTGGCGCTCGACCTCGTCCGGGAGGTCATCCGGAACACGCACCGGACCTTTGGCCGCCTTGGCGAAAAGACCTTTTGCCACGGCCCTGTTTAACGCCGTCCTGTCGGCCGAAACATATATGCCACGTCCCGGGAGCTTGCCGAGAATGTCCGGCACAAGCTGACTTTCCGGCCCGATGACAAATCGTATCAATCCATATTTAGGATGCACTTCTCCCGTTGCAATACACTTGCGGTGAGGACCGTCGCTGCGGTCTTTGGGAGTGCCAGCGCGCCCCATGAGGTGCCCCCGAGGCCTGAAGATCAGACCTCGGCTTCCTCCGTATTCTCTCCTTCAGCCATTCCTTCTTCGGCCTCAAGATCCGCCGGATCGACCCAGCCAAGCATGATACGCGCTGTCATGATGAGGTCCTGCGCTTCCTCAAGCGAGACGTCGAAGGGCTCAAGCACCCCGTCGTCCTTGACGCGCTCTCCGTCGACCGTCGTCCATCCGCCGGCCAGTTCCCAGTCGGCGCAGGTCGCGAAGTCTTCCAGCGTCTTCACGTCGTCCTTGGCGAGCGCCTCGATCATCTGCGGGGTCAGACCTTCGAACTCGATAAGACTGTCCTCGACGCCCAGCGCGCGGGCATTTTCAAGCGCCGCCTTGTTCTGAGCTTCCAGTACGTCGCGCGCACGCGCCTGCAGTTCGTTTGCGGTTTCTTCATCGACACCGTCGATGACCAGAAGTTCGTCCAGCTCGACGTATGCCACTTCTTCAAGGTTGGTAAACCCTTCCGAAACAAGAAGTTGTGCAAAGAACTCGTCGAGATCGAGATTTTCGACGAAGAGTTTCGTGCGTTGCTCGAATTCTGCCTGACGACGCGCGCTTTCCTGCTCTTCGGTCATGATGTCGATGTCGAGACCCGTCAACTGAGACGCCAGCCGGACGTTCTGTCCGCGGCGGCCGATGGCAAGGCTCAGTTGTTCCTCGGGCACGACCACTTCGATTTTGCCCGCTTCCTCGTCCAGAACGACCTTCGAGACTTCCGCCGGCTGCAAGGCGTTCACGAGGAACGTCGGCTGGTCATCATTCCACGGGATGATGTCGATTTTTTCGCCCTGCAATTCGTTCACAACCGCCTGCACACGGCTGCCGCGCATGCCCACACAGGCACCGACAGGGTCGATCGACGGGTCATAGGAAATGACCGCGATCTTGGCGCGGCTTCCCGGGTCGCGGGCGACGGCCTTGATCTCGATGATGCCGTCGTAGATTTCCGGCACTTCCATCTTGAACAACTCCGCCATGAATTCGGGGGCCGTGCGGCTCAGGAAAATCTGCGGGCCGCGCTGCTCGCGACGCACGTCCTTGATGTAAACCCTGATGCGGTCGTTCGGGCGGTACGATTCGCGGCCGATTTTTTCGTTCCGGCGCAGGATCGCTTCCCCAGCGCCCACATCGACGATGACGTTGCCATACTCCTCGCGCTTGACCAGACCGTTGATGATCGTGCCGGCGCGGTCCTTGAATTCTTCGTACTGCCGGTCGCGTTCCGCTTCGCGCACCTTTTGCAGAATCACCTGCTTTGCGGATTGGGCGGCGATTCGGCCCATTTCCACGGGGGGCACTTCTTCGACGAATGTGTCCCCGACCTTCGGGTCGTCCATGTACTGCTTGGCCTGCTCGACGGTCAATTCGGCCTGATAGTTCTCGAGCTCATCGTCTTCGACGACCGTCCGCACACGCGTGAAGGTCGCCTTGCCCGTTTTGCGATCGATCGACACGCGGATGTCCATTTCGGCGCCGTAGCGGGACTTGGCGGCACGCGCCAGCGATTCTTCCATGGCCTCAACCACCAGACCGGGGTCGATCATTTTTTCGCGGGCCACGGCCTCGGCCGTTTGCAAAAGCTCAAGCTGGTTTGCGGATGTAATCGCCATTATTGGTCTCCCTCGGCAGGCGTATCAGTCTCTAATTCGTCGGATATCTCGTCGAACTGCGTTTCATCTATGGCGGTGGCCGCCTTGCGCTGGCGCAGCATTTCCTTGATCAGGTCGTCCGTCAGAACAAGCTTTGCATCGGACAGCCAGTCAAACTTCAGACCGATCGTACCTTCGGCCACGTTGATCAGAACCTCGTCACCGTCGACACCAGCCAGTTGGCCTTTGAAACGTCGGCGTCCGTCGATCATTTCGGCGGTTTCGATCTTGGCCTCGTAGCCCTCGAAAGTCTCGAAATCCTTGAGGCGCGTGAGCGGGCGGTCGATCCCCGGGCTGGACACTTCGAGGGTATACTCATCGAGAATCGGGTCTTCGACGTCCAGAACGGCGCCGATGGCCTGGCTCAGTTCGGCGCAGTCATCGACTTCGATGCCTCCTTCCGGCTTGTCCGCCATGATTTGCAGCGTCGTCGTTTTGCCCGACATCAACCGAACGCGCACCAGTTCGAACCCCATGTCCTCGATCATCGGAGTGATGATCTCGGCCAGGCGGCGGTCGATGGCAGCTTTTGCGATCAGGTCGTTGCTCATAAGGATTTCAATGTCTCGAAGGCACAAAAAAACGGGCGCGCGGCCCGTTACAATTTCCGGTGGAGCCTTGGGTTTGGACCCCAAAGCGCCGCTGTTGGAGATGATATAGACATCTTGCGACCGCGCCGCAAGCCCTGATCGTTTTCAGGCCATCCACCACCGTTCGGCGGCTCGCAAATTGTCCAAAGGCCATTTCGCGCCGATCTGACGCGGCAGGGCGATGCGGTGATCCACAACCGCCGTCATGAAGTTTTCCCTCGGCAGCAGGGTCAACTGCGCAAGATCGCCGAGATCCGCCGTATGCGTCAGATCCGCAACGTCGACGTAGTGGTCGCGCAAGGCTTCAGCGCGCACGGCATCGGCGGACAGGCCGACCAGTTCGATTTCGTCAAACCAGCCGGACAGCCCGTCCTTGTAATGGCTTTCGACACGTCGGGCGAGCAATTGCCGCCCGGGCTGAAACCTGTGAACCCGGTAAAGCCCTGTTCCGATACCTTCCTGCATGGCTTCAGCCAAATTCTTGCCGGGATAGACGACCAGACGCGGATCGCTCAGGCGATAGGGAAAGTCGGGATCGCCGGATGACAAGATCACCTGCAACCGGTGTTCGGACGGGGCTGAAACCTCCAGCACATCACTCAGGATCGTGTCGCGGTGCAGTTCGAAAGTGGCCAGAACGTCATCCGCGGTGAACCGCGTGCCATCGTGGAACACGACACCAGCACGTAAATCGAGTGTCCAGACCGATGCGTCGGGCGATCCGTTCCAGCTTGTTGCGAGTTCGCCGCGCAAGGTCCCATCGGCCGCGATTTCGGTCAGCGTGTCGAATACCACTCCAACCATCGTCACCTGCATGAAAAGACCGTGATCCAGAGTGCTGTCGAACCGGTCGGTTCTTTTCGCGCCGGACAAGGCCGCGCGCAATCGGCCGCCGCGCGCCGGGCTCGCATTCGCCGAGACCCCGGTCGCCGCCAGAAGGGCAGCGGCGGCACCCGAGGCGAAAAGCGCCCGCCGGTCCATATGCCGTCTAATCGTGGTCATCTGCCGCCGATCCTGTCCATGGTACGCACCAATTCTGCGCTGATACCCGGCTCCGACAAAGCATGTCCCGCGTTGCGAATCATCTTGAGCTCGCAATTCTTCCACGCATCGCAGAGCGCGTAGGCACTCTCAGGTGGGCAGATCATATCATAACGGCCCTGCACGATAACCCCCGGAATATGTGCAATGCGCCCTGAGTGCGCCAAAATCTGACCGTCAAACTTCAGGAATCCGCCATTTGAAAAGTAGTGATTCTCCAGCCGGGCAAAAGCGCGTGCATATTCGCCGGGGCTGTCGCCGGCGGTACCCGAGGAATGGATCGACGCCAGTGCGTTCTCCCAGGCCGACCAGGATCTGGCAAAGCGGGTTTCCAACGCCAGATCCCCGGAAAACAGCCGGCGCCGATACGCCTCGATCAGGTCGCCGCGTTCGTCTTTCGGAATCGGGCTTACGAAACGTTCCCAGACCTCCGGCCAGAATTTCCCCGCACCTCCACCGTAGAACCAGTCCAGTTCGGCGCGGGTCATCAGAAACACGCCGCGCAGCACCAGATGCCGAACGCGGTCGGGGTGGGCCTGCGCATAGACGAGCGCGAGCGTCGCTCCCCAGCTGCCTCCGAAAGCGACCCAATCGTCGATGTCCAACTCACGACGAATGAACTCGATATCCTCGACCAGATGCCATGTCGTGTTGTTGACGACACTTGCGTGCGGCCGCGATCGCCCGCAGCCGCGCTGGTCGAAGAGAATCACACGAAAAATCTCCGGGTCGAAGTAACGCCGCATCGCCGGGCTGCACCCACCCCCCGGACCACCGTGCAGAACCACCACCGGAATACCCGCCGGGTTGCCGCATTGCTCCACATACACGCGATGGCCCTGGCCCACATCGAGCATGCGCTGATCGAAGGGATCGATCGGCGGGTAAAGATATTGCACCGCGCGTTTTTGGTCCGGGTATTTGTCCATGACAGACCTATATAGTACCGAAACGCAATTGAGCACATGGAGCGAGGAATGCAAGCGCCACTGACAACCGTTGATCCCGGTGAAATTGCCAAATTCGAGGCAATGGCTGCGGAATGGTGGGATGAAAACGGCAAGTTCAAGCCGCTGCACATGCTGAATCCATGTCGGCTCGATTACATCACGTCCCAGATCGCGGGCGAGTTTGACCGTGATCTGAAACAGCCGGCGCCCTTCAAGGGGCTGCGCATACTGGATATCGGGTGCGGTGGCGGGTTGCTGGCGGAACCCATGGCGCGCCTGGGGGCGGACGTGGTCGGTGCCGATGCCGCCGAGCGCAACATACCCGTCGCGCGGATTCATGCCGAGCAGTCGGGACTGGAAATCGACTACCGGCACACGACTGCAGAGGCTCTGGCCGATGCCGGCGAGCAGTTTGACGTCGTTCTCAACATGGAGGTCGTCGAGCATGTCTCCTCGCCCATCGACTACCTGACAGCCTGCCGGAAGCTGTTGAAACCCGGCGGATTGCACGTGTGCTCGACGATCAATCGCAACCCCAAATCCTACATGATGGCGATAATCGGCGCGGAACACATCATGCGCTGGTTGCCCAAAGGCACGCACGAATGGTCGAAATTCATCACGCCGGACGAACTTTATGACCTGCTTCGGACCGCGGGGCTCGATCCGGTGGATCGCAAGGGATTCGTCTTCAACCCGGTTTCGTGGGCATGGAAGCTGTCGGACCGCGATCTGAGCGTGAATTACGTGACCGCGAGCATCAAGCCCGCCTAGATTTCCTGGCCGAGAAGAATGCGCAACTCGCGCAGGATCGGCAAGGCATTGCGAACCTGCTCGGATCCCATTTTATCCACCATCTGAGTGATCACCGGCATGACCGATCCCACCGCATGATCGCGCGCCTGCCGTCCGGCCGGACTGATCGCCACGAGTTTGCGGCGCGCATCGTCCCAATCCGGCCGGATATGAACGTATCCCGCCCACTCCAGCTTGCTCAGGGTATTGGTCATCGCCCCCCGGGTGACATGCAATGTCTCGGCCAGTTGCGCCGGCGTTCGTTCGTCACTCACCCATGCCAGATGGTTCAGAACAGAAAAATGCGAAATTTCCATACCCTTGGGCAAAACGCGGCTCAGCCGGGCGCGTACCAACTGATCAGTAGCCATCACCTCGGTGAAAAGCGCGATCGCCAGTGAATTTTTGTCTTCGTTCATTCCGGTCCGCTGAATGGCCGCGCGTTTTCAAGGCTCGGAACCTTGTTCCGCGCCTCCTGCACCTTTCCCATATCAAGAACGGTAGTGTAAACGCCGGGTGCCTCACCTGCGTCCAATTGCACCTCTCCCCACGGGGCCACCACCAGCGAATGCCCGTAGGTGGACCGTGTCTTGTGCGCGGCGCTCGCGTGCGTTCCCGTTTGCGCAGGTGCCAGAACATAGCATCCCGTTTCGATCGCACGGGCCCTGAGAAGCGTGTGCCAATGTGCAGCCCCTGTTACCGGTGAAAACGCAGCGGGCACCGTCAGGATATCGGCGCCGGCGCGTGCTAAAGCGGTATGCAGGGCGGCAAAGCGCACGTCGTAGCAAACGGTCATCCCGACGGTGCCGAAATCTGTCTCAGCCGTGACTGCTTCGGCACCGGGCCGGTATCCGTCCGACTCGCGAAAGGTTTCTTCCGGTGTGACAGCCACATCGAACATGTGGATCTTGTCGTATCGGGCGGCAATCGTGCCAGTCGGATCAATCATGAATGACCGGTTGGCGAAGCGCCCGTCCGCATCATGTGTTTTCAGTCCAAGAGAGCCAATCAGAAGCCACAGACCGTGTTCCCGTGCGGCGTTCCGGAGCGCCGCCAATGTAACGTCGTCTTCTTCATGCTGCAGCACGCTGTTCTGATGCGCGCGGCTCGTCGACACGCAATTCGTCACTTCCGGCGTCAGGACGAACCGCGCGCCCTGCGCCGCAGCCTCGCGGATGTAGCCCAACGTAACCGGCAGGTTTTCCGCCGGGTCATCCGACACGTTGAGCTGGAGAAGCGAAACCCGCATCAGGCCGCGAGCAGCTTATCGAGGCCGCCACTGCGCTCAAGTTCATAGAGGTCGTCGCATCCGCCCACGTGGACGCCGCCCACGAATATCTGCGGCACCGTGCGCCCGCCGTTGGCGCGCTGGATCATTTCCGGCTTGCGGTCCGGGTTCGCCCAGACGTCCACCTCGGAAAACTCGATGCCTTTCTGGGACAGCAGCCGTTTGGCCGCGTGGCAGAAGCCGCAGAGCGGAGAAGTGTAGATTTCAACGGTTTTCATCGGTCAGCCCTTATCAACGCACGCGTTGACAAGATATTTAGGTATCCTTTGCCACGCGCGCCAGTGCGACCACGTAGACCGGACCGGAACCGGCGGCAAGGCAGGCATCTGTCGCTGCCGACAGGGTTGCGCCGGACGTCATCACATCGTCCACCAGCAGTACAGGCCGCCCCGCCAGCCTGAGACGGCGCCTCGGGTGGACACGGATGGCCCCCTTCACGGAGGTGAACCGCACTTCCTTCGTCAGACCATCCATCGATTGCGTGCGACGCTGTCGCTGCAGCAAGTCCGGACACATCGGCAAGCCCACGTGCCGCGCGAGGGCCTGCGCCAGCAAAGCCGATTGATTGTAGCGCCGCTTGAGCAGACGCATCCAATGCAAGGGGACAGGGGCGACGATCATCTCGTCGAGAGGAAAGTCCTCGATGGCGTGAGCCATCCACAAAGCGGCAGGTTCCGCGAGTTCCTGCCGGTCGCCGTGTTTGAGCGCCAGAACCATTCGTCGCGCGTTGTCTTTGTACAGCAGCGCGGCACGCCCCCTCGCCCAGGGGCGCGGTGTGATCATGCAGTCATCGCATTTCAGCGAATCGCCTTCGTCTTCCCCCGGCAAAGGGGTGCCGCAACTGTCGCAAACGGATCCGCCGATAAACGGTGTTTCCCGCCAGCACGCGCCGCAGAGTCCGAAGTCACCGCCCACCTGACCGCCGCATCCCAGACATCTTGCCGGGTAGATCAGCGAGACCGCCGTTTGCAA
>JASFFN010000056.1:0-7977 GCA_050124275.1 Roseobacter sp.
AGAAGTTAATTTGCCAATACCATACCCAACTATCGCGGACTTTATTTTTTCATCTAACGCATCTACTTTGCCGGAAATTTCGGATACTGCGGTCGAACCTTGGTGGGGTTCGTCTGTACAGGATAGAAGTGCAAATAGCGCGGCGGTAATCGCGGCTCGGCGATAGATGTTCATAACGAAACAGGCTCAATTGTATGAAAAAAGACGTCCACGGTCTCCTCGATGTGATTATTTAGCAGCTGGAACTGTTCTCAACCACCCACTCAGAAACCATTGAAGCAAATTCATCGCTTCTGTCCTGGTATGAAAAATGTCCGCAGTTTTCGAAAACAGTAAGTTTGCTTTTTGGAAGAAGTTCGTGAATTCTTTTGCCCGTCTGGACGAGCAGCAACTGATCGAGGTCTCCCCAGAAAATTTGTATGGGTATTTGAATTTCTGACAAGTGCGGCTGGATTGAGTCGATTATTTCCGGATAGTTGCGAAACCACTCCATGACGGAGCCGATCCTGCCTTTATAAGACGAAACGTAGTCGGCGAGCTCTTCAGGACATGGGGTGTAATTGACATAGCAAAGCTTGTTTGCCCCCGCCACAAATGTTCCCGCTCCACCAATTCGAAAAATGAGACGCCACAAAGCCGAATCAACCATGCGATCTATGATGGAACCATTAAATGTGGGTGATACGCATGGGCCATCGCCTATTACAAGGCTTATTGCACGGCAGTCGTCTCGCAACGCGTAGTGAAGCGCCACTGGCATACCAATGTCGGGGCCTACCAAGTGGAAATCAGAGATATTCACCTGACTGATAAACTCGGCCAGAATCTGACTTTGCTTTTCGGTATTCATCACTTCGGCGCCGCCTTCACTGCCCCCAAACCCGGGTAGATCATAGGCAAAGAGCTGGAAATTCTGGGACAGCAGCGGCCAGATTTGCTCATAACAAAAGATGCTTTGTGGCAATGGGTTGAGAAGCAAGATGGTCGGCTTGCCTTCGACGCCGCCTCGCGCGAAACGAATTTTTTTGCCCTCTACCTGCATGTATTCGGGTTTGATATGAAAATCAGGCTGCTGGGCATGCATGAGCACTGTTGACTTGAGGCGCGCATTTCGGACAGCCTTGTATTCAGGGGTAATCAACATCAACGCACTTGCGACAAAGCGATCAAGCGCTTTTATCTGATTGTGTTTCTTAGTCATCGTAGAAAACTCTCTTTTGTGTGAAGCGGGTCAGGTGGGACTTTGACGTGAGCTTAGTCCGGCCATATCGGAACGTCAGGTAATCTTGGGCTGTTTTTTCAAAATCAATGCCCTCCCAGAACCAAGGTCTGGACCGGCAGGAGCAGGGCTTGTATGCGTAGAATCATCGCGTGGACCACGCCAATGGTGTCGATGGCATGGAGCCCTAGCCAGCGCATGGTGCCAATATCAGGGTCCTGCAAAGCTTCATGGTTGCTGGTATAGGCATTGGCGATGCAGCTTCCACCCTGGGGCAGGTCGTCCAGCTGGCCGGGGTTGAGTGGCTCCATGATGGCGGTGACGGAGCCCGGTTTAGCGAAGTGTTGCACGTCGAGCAAAGTGTCGGTCGAGCGCACCTGGCCTGCGGCGATAACGTCCTGGACCTCGGTCACCACCACCGGTACGATCTGCCAGGGTTTAGCGATACAGGTTATCTCGCCGATCATGCCCACCTTTAACACCTGAGCCCCGATCTGCCCAAAACCGGCTAACACTCGAGTCACCTCGAGATCCGGCACTAGCACGCCGGCGGGTCTGAGCATCGGGTTGACCACATCGCCCGGCTTTACCGCGAATTGCTGTACGGTACCGGCTGTCCCTGCCACGATTAAAGTCTTCTCGAGCTCGATCTCGGCCTCCTCCAATGCCGCCTCAGCGCTCGCCTTCCGAGCGGGGAGCTTGAATTCAATTTCCGACTGGGTGGCGTCACGGCTTGCTAGTGCCGAGTCCAGGGCGCCCTGCTCTGTGTCAACACGGATACGCATCCGCTCGACCTCTCGATCCGAGAAAGTGCCGGCGTTTTTGAGGTTTGCTTGCGAACGGGCCTCGAGCTCATCTAAGGCCTGCTGCAGCCTGCCTTGTGCCTGGATAATGCGGCCCTCCGCTTCCGCGAGCCTGGATTCGGCCACGACCATGTCGGCCCCGATCTCCGCTATACGCCGGCGGGCAGTCTCAACATCGGCTTGCTGCTCGGAACTGTCCAGCCTTAGCAAGGGCTGACCTTTCTCCACCCGCTGGTTGAGTTCGACGAATGTCTCAGCCACTCGACCGTTGATCTGCGGTAGCACAGCCACGGTCCGGAACACGGACGTGGCGGATTTTGTCGAGGGGTGATAGTAGAAAATCGCCGTTATCAGGCTTACGGTCAGAATCAGGCATAGCGTGATACCCCAGCGCAGCTCGTACCATACCGAAAATAGAGTAATCTCCCGCCCGAACCGTTTGCCCTGCACGTGACGACGAACCAGGTAATCCGGCAGGATGGTAAATATCGAACACAGAAAAAGCTCCAGCATCGCTTAGTCCCCTTTGTGCGGTATAGGCTGATCGTCGTCCAACAACAGCTTATCCCTTGCCGGCGGCGGTGCTGAGCTCTCGAGTTCGGTGTTTTTGGCGATTCTATCAAGCGAGGCAACGATTGCGCTCACCGGCGTCTTGATATCCGGCAATGGGGCCAGAGCGAGCAACAGCCCTGCGATCCAAAAAATATGGTTGTGAGTAAACAGCGCCAGCAGTGCCAAAACTGCGACAAGTTCAAACTGAACCTTTTGGCCCCGATGTGCTACCTGCTCCGGTAACGCATGTAGCCTTAAGTAAATGACACCCAGACCGATCACTGCGGCTAGCACCAAGACTGCCATAAGTATGAAAAGAACATCAGTCTCTCCCGGTGCCGTGACGAACACGGGCAGGTGATCTACCGCGCCCGGTTGCGTTGATTTCGCCATCTACAAATTCCCCGGCAAATGCTTAGTGTTAGCTAAAATCTGCGTACTGGATTCCAAGTTTAGGCGCATGTTTGCTCCTCCTCCGAACGTGTTCCAAGTTCAACTTAACGTTGTATATTTTCTAGAGGAGCGGCGTCCTCAGGTGGCGATTAACGATCCGCTTCTGGAAAAAAGTTCGTGACTTACACTGCGGGTAAAAGACCTGCAGCAGGTCATATCGATCGGATAAAATTCACCATAGCATCGCTCATCTGATCCAGCCCTGGCTGCTCGATGGGATAGTGGCTCGCTTTGCCCAGGGTAACCATCTGTTTGGGCGCACTAACCCGTTCCCAGAAGGGCTCGGTAACGGAAAAAGGCGTCCAGCGATCTTCACCTGGTTGCAGCAGGATGATAGGGCAAAGGTCGAAGTCCTCAAACGCGATAGCCGGTTGATGCTGGATCATGCTATTGACAAATTCCAGGCTTACGCTCGCGCCAGCGGAACACTTGTCGCGCAACAGTATCTTCAGTGCCTGACCATCGTTAACCAGAGCTTTCATCTTGACCAAATGCTTCATGGGTACGCGTATGCGTCCAATGAGCGCTGCCGGTAACAGCGGCAGCATCTTAAAGGAGATCTCATCCATATTAGGGCGATCGGACATACGACGGCGGGCCAGGGGTGAGCCTCCGTCGATGAAGCACATACCCATGATGCCGCTGACCTTGCGCGTTGCGGCTGCGATATTGTAGGCCAGCATGCCGCCGGCGCTCAGCCCATACAGCACTACCGGCTTGCCGTCCTTATCGATTTCCGAGCGAACCAACTCGGCGCCGATCTCCACCCAGTCGTCCCAGGAAATGCGCGTCTCCCGGTTATCAGTCATACCGTAAAACGGCATGTCGGCAGCGACCACTTCGAACCCCGCCCGGGCCAGCGGCGCACCGGCGATCAGGTTGAGCAGGCGGCTGTTCGTGCCAACTCCATGCAGCAGGATAACCTTGTGCGTGGCGTCCGGGTTCGCAAACCGCTCCACATGGAGGGTGCTATTGCGCCAAGGCCTGAATTCCTCCGCTGGGCCATAGTCGTCCTGCCAGCGGTATTCGGCAGGCAGGAAGCGCTGCAGCTCAACCCATGATGTATTGTCGCGATAGTATTTTTTCATAGACCCAAACTTTTACTAGGTGTTGCCTGGAAACTAGACCAGGAAGGGCTCAATTTGCTCAAGAAGGAACCTTTGCTCGATCCTTCTTTCCACAGCTTCGCGCACAACTTGCTTTAATGCTGAATAGGCGCGAGTAGGACTTGCCGCAAGGCGATTGGCCCATTTCATCGCCGCGTCGTACAGGGATTTGTTGTCTACGATCTGGTTGTCATTATTCCAGCGGCCTATCTGCTTTCGCAGTGTCTTCAGCTTCGCGATGCGCTGTGCGGCTGTGCCGGTCGTTTCTCGGGCAGCAGCTCTCTGCTTTTCCAATCTGTCATGCAGGCTTTTCATCACTGTGCTCCCCATACTGGGCCTGGCGGGCGTCGAGCTGGGCGCTGACCATGGCAATCATCTTGGCGGTGAAGTTATCCACCAGGCTGCCGTTGGCCTGCATGCGGGCGATGTCGTCGTCGCTGAAGCCCAGTTCATGGCAAATGTCGGTATTCTGCTCGCCTTGTTCCGAGGGTGCGCCGGGTTGATCGAACTGCGCGCCAGAGAATTTCCATGGCCTGGCAGGCAGGCGGAACTCGCCGCCCTGGCGGTCGGGTACCCGGTAGGTGGCACCCCAGTAATCGGCCCATTCGCTTTCGGCCACCTGATCCATGCTTCGCACTTCCCCAATAGCGATTTTTGCCTCATCGAATTGGGCGTCCAGGGATGCCATATCGGGGAATGTCCAGATCCACTGCTGAACAATGTATTTCAGTGCGTCGATGTTGCTCCGGCGCAGAGCCGAGCTGCGGAACCGAGGATCATCGATCAGGTCGGGCCGCCGCATGGCGGCTACGAACCAGGTGAACGTGATGGTGTTCACCAGGCTGATGGCGCTCATGAACTGTTCGCCGTCGGGACCCTCGAAGAAGGATCCGTCGGTAGCACCGAGTATCGGAGGATCATCGCCGGGATCGAGGTTGTTCAGATCCATGTGAGCGTGTTCATTGACTGCCATCAGGGTGGCGGCCATCGCCACGTCGATGTGCTGGCCCTCGCCCGTGCGCTCGCGCTGGTGCAGGGCAGCGAGCACGGCAATGGCAGCTTCCATTCCCGCATAGACATCGGCATGGCTCAGCGCATCGGTTTGCGGGGCCTTCAGGTTGTTGCCAAAGTGGCGCAACGAATGGTGCGTGAAACCAACTTCCGCCTGCACTGTCGGCGCGTAGGCCATGCGACCGCGCCAGGGTCCTCCCTGCCCATAGCCCGATATCGACACGTAGATAAGTCGGGGGTTGCGGGCTTTCAGGCTGTCGTAGCCGAAACCGAACGAAGCCAGCGTGCCGGGCCTAAAGTTCTCTACCAAAACGTCGGCCTGGTCGCACAGGCGATAGGCGATCTCGCGAGCGTCTGACTTATTCAGGTCGATAGAGAGATTGCGCTTGCCGGCATTCTGCTGGGCATAGTAGCCGGATACCCCATTGGCATTTATCGGTGCCGCCACTCGCGACACGTCGCCGCGGGGCGGCTCGATTTTCGTGACCTGTGCCCCCAGATCCTGCAGGGTTTTGGCGCAGAATGGACCCGCGAGAACACGGGAGAAATCCACAACACGTATGCCGTCCAGAGGGGCAGCCATTGTCAGCGACCCTTGAACACGGCGAGACCGGGTCCCTGGGTCATAAGGCTTTCGAGCCCGGTTTTCAGGTCCTCCGAGGACCACAGCGGCAGCTGTAACGACTCCATCGCGTCATCTGCGGCCTCGACACCGTGGGCTGCGGCCAGGTTGGCGATCTGCTTGGTGATCCGATGCGCCAGGGTTGGCCCGTTGGCGAGTTCGAGCGCGAGAATCATGGCTGCCTCGTCCAGCTTTTCATCCTCCACCACCCGGTTGATGATGTTCCATTTCTCCATTGTTTCCGCGTCGTAGCGCCGGCCCAGCATGGCCATCTCCTTTGCCCTGGCGATGCCGGCCCGCTGAACCTGGCGCTGGATGGCACCCATCAACGGGTTCAGGCCGATGGTGGCCTCAACCGAGCCGATCTTGGCTGAACGCCCGGCGATAATGAAGTCGCAGGCCAGCGCCATTTCCAGCCCGCCACCGATGCATGCACCCTGCACGGCTGCCACGACTGGCAGGGGAAACGCTTCCAGTTCCTGGAGAAAAGCCAGTGGCGATACCGACAGGCGACCATCCGGACCGAGCGCGTCCATAAACAGTGAGGTATCGGCACCAGCCGAGAAATGGCGTAGGCCGCTTTTGAGCAGCACTGCCCTTGCGCCAGCTTCCTGTGCTGCATTCAGCCCGGCGCGCATCCCTGCCATGAGATCCAGTCCCAGCAGGTTGTGCGGGGCGAACTCCATCGACAGAACCGCTACTGGACCCTCGTGTGAGACTTTGACGCAGCCCGCATCAGCCATGTGATTGCTCCTCCCCTTGGTGGAAACCTGTCTGTGATCAGGGCTAGATTGCCAGAGGTGGGATTGCCGGAAGAGGTGATAATGTGCCATATTATGGGTGAAATGATGCCAGTCACGAACAGAAGCGCGCAGAACAGAGGCTATGGCCTACGCGCGCTCATCGAAGAACTTGCAGCACAGGGTGTCGAGCACCGTAATCTGCTGCACAAGGCTGGCCTGCGTTCAGTAGACAGGTCTCTGACACAGTCACAACGGCTGGCGCTGCTCCGTGCGGCCGCTGATCTGGCGACAGACCCATTGACCGCGCTCAAGGCCGGGGCGAGACAACGGGTGCACTACTTCGGTGTCTATGGCTTTGCCCTTGCGACCAGCCCCACCTTCGGCGACGCTTTCACTTTCGGTCGGCAGCACCTTGATTTGGCCGGCGCGGTTCTACGGATTTCTTATCGGCGCGAGGGCGATACCGGGATTCTGGAGAGTCACAATCCGCAGTCGCTCGGTAATCTGCTGCCGTTCGTCGCCGAATACTGGCGCAGTTCTATGGTCGCCCTGCTCGGCGAAATCCTGGACGAGAGTTTTCCTTCGCGACGGATGCTGTTTCCGTATCCCAAGCCGGACTACGCTCATGCCTACCCGGCCTTTTTTGATTGCCCTTTAGAATTCGGGTGTGATGCCATGGAGTGGCATTTCGATGCGGCAGTGCTGGCAAAGCCGTGTCCCAATGCGAGTTCGCTCACTGCCAATATCTGCCAGGATTTCTGCGAGTCTGTTATTGCGCGATCAGAGGATGATTCGCTGCTACAACGCGAGTTGCGCGGCTTCATTCTCGGAAATACGGGTCGCCGCTGCACGGCTGACGAGGCGGCAGCTGCGCTGGGACTGTCAAAACGAACGCTGTTCCGGCGACTGTCACAAGAGGGCACCAGCTTCCAGATCCTGCAGGATCAGACCCGTGACGCTGTTGCACGGGAATATCTGGAAAACACACGGCTGCCGGTAAGGGATATTGCAGAACGTTGTGGTTTCGGCGACGAAGCCAACTTCAGGAAAGCCTTCCTCCGCTGGCGCGGCCAGACACCTAGCAAGTGGCGGCAAGAAAAACACCTGATCACATTGGCTGGAAGTCAAAAAAACTGAAGGAATGGTGGGCCTATCAGGACTTAACGGGGGCGCCCATCCCTGGGATAAATCGATGGTGAGTCGCTTGGTCAACGTCGAGGGTGGCTAGTGTCTGAATCTACCTTAGAGGGATTTGCTGGTCATCTACAGCAGTCGATCGGGCAGCGCGATCCGGTAGAGTTGGTCAGGTATTCCAGCAGGCCGGTCAATCGGTCGCAGCGCCTACATTTATACGTATTCCCTGATATTTCCCTGTCAATTTCATTTCAGGACGCCCGGTTCTGGTAAAAATCCTAACGAATATCGGCAGTTACGTTGGGTAGGGCGGTTGCGAGTGGCCTGGAATTTG
>JASFFN010000057.1:0-7892 GCA_050124275.1 Roseobacter sp.
CGTCTGGTGAACACGGTGGCGGGATACGACCTTTACGGCGGAGATCTCATCATGGTCGATTTCGGTACGGCGACGACCTTTGACGTGGTGGACACGGACGGCGCCTACATCGGCGGCGTCATCGCACCCGGTGTGAACCTGAGCCTCGAGGCGCTGCATATGGCGGCTGCGGCCCTGCCGCATGTGGACATCACCAAACCGCAAAGAGTTGTCGGAACCAACACGGTAGCCTGCATGCAATCCGGTGTTTTTTGGGGTTATGTCGGCCTCGTGCGCGAGATATGTGATCGGATCAAGGCGGAGCGCGCCCGCGACATGCGCGTGATATCGACCGGCGGGCTGGCCCCGCTGTTTCAACAGTCCGAAGCGCTTTTCGACGACTTTCGGGACGATCTGACGATGCACGGTCTGACTGTCATCCACGAGTTTAACAAGGACAAACACTGATCTTATGAGCAACGAACGTTTGATCTATCTGCCTCTCGGCGGGGCGGGCGAAATCGGCATGAACGCCTATGTCTACGGGTACGGCGCACCGGGCGCGGAGCGTCTGATCGTCGTCGATCTCGGAGTGGCTTTTCCCGATATGGACGGCAGCCCGGGTGTCGATCTGATCATGCCCGACATCACCTGGCTGAAGCAACGCAAGGACCAGATCGAAGCCGTGTTCATCACGCATGCGCATGAAGATCACGTTGGAGCCGTTGCGCTGACCTACGAGCATCTGCGCAAACCCATTTACGCCCGGGCCTTCACGTCGAACATCGCGCGCCGCAAGATGGAAGAGCAGGGCTATTCAGAAGATACGGTTACAACCGTTTCAGCCTGGCCCGAGCAGATCAAGGCGGGCCCCTTCAAGGTCGGTTTCCTGCCGATTTCGCATTCCATTCCGGAAAGTTCTTCGCTCGTCATCGACAGCCCGGAGGGCCGGGTCATTCATTCGGCGGACTTCAAGCTGGATCCGACGCCACTGGTGGGTGAACCCTTTGACCCGGATCTCTGGGCGGAAGTGAGCAAGAACGGGGTCAAGGCATTGGTCTGCGACAGCACGAACGTGTTTTCACCGAATCCGGGACGCTCGGAAGCAAGCCTCGCGCCGGAGATCACGAGGCTGGTTGAGAATGCAACCGGCATGGTCGTCGCCACCACCTTTGCGTCAAACGTGGCGCGTGTGAAGACGCTGGCGGAAGCCGGGGCGCGGGCGGGGCGCTCCATCATCCTGTTGGGGCGCGCGATGCGGCGCATGATCGAAGCCGCCATCGAAACCGGCGTGCTTATCGATTTTCCAACCGTGGTCAGCCCGGAAGACGCCAGCGCAATCCCGCGCGAAAACCTGATGCTGATTGTCACGGGCTCGCAGGGGGAACACCGGGCGGCGTCGGCGCAACTGTCGCGGGGCAAATACCAGGGTATCGAAATGAAGGAGGGCGACCTGTTCCTGTTCTCCTCCAAAACCATTCCGGGCAATGAAAAGGATGTGATCCGGGTGATGAATGCCTTTTCGGAAAAGGGCGTGGATGTCGTCGATGACAACGACGGGCTTTATCATGTGTCCGGACATGCAAACCGGCCCGATCTGGAGCGCCTGACGGGGATCGTGAAGCCGCAGGTGGTGATTCCCATGCACGGCGAGCACCGCCACCTGCGCGAACATGTGAAGCTGGCGGAAAGCAATGGCATGACGGGCGTTCTCGCTGTCAATGGCATGATGATCGACTTGTCGGGAAACCAGCCGAAGGTTGCGGAATACGTCGAAACCGGGCGCACCTATCTCGACGGAACAGTTCAGATCGGGGCGCTGGACGGCGTGGTGCGGGATCGCATCAGGATGGCGCGCAATGGCCACGTGCTGGTAACCCTGATCGTGGATGAAGAGGACGAACCACTTGGCGAGCCGTGGTGTGAATTGAAAGGCCTGCCCAAAACCGGGCGCAGCCGCGCCGCGCTGGTCGACATACTGGAAGCCGATCTCGGCCAGTGGGTGGCTCGGGCGGGCGTCAAGACGTTGCGCGACGACGAGGCCCTGAACGAGGGGTTGCGCCGCGTGGTCCGGCAGACAGCGCAGGATGAGATTGGCAAGAAACCGGAGGTTACGGTGGTGGTCAGCCGTCTCAGTTAGTCACTGTGAGCTGATTGCCGTGACACAGCCCAAGTTGCCGCGGCGATGGATGTCGTTTTGTGCCTATCAGATGATGGTATTTTTCCGAATTTAACTGACGCAGCGGTCCTTGAAACTCAGTCCGATGAATTCGGGCGTGTGATCGCCCAGACCGACCACCATGTTCTGATCCCGGTCATTGCGGCTGGACCTGCTGTCTTTTCCGCCGCGCGCGCCGCGCCCGCGCCGTTTGCCCTCGCTGGGCCCGGTCTGATCGTCTGCGGCACGCGGTGTTGCCTGCTTGTCCTCTGAAGGTGCCGCGTCGTCGCTTTTTCGTTTTTTCGGTCCACGACGTGTGCGGTTTTCTTCTTTGGCGGCGACTGGCGCGTCGGCCTCTGCGTCTGATTTCAGCGGATTGTCCAGTTTCGGGATTTCGCGCTGAACCAGACGTTCGATGTCGCCAAGGTTTCTCTCGTCGCGCGGGACGCAGATCATGATCGCCTTGCCGTTGCGGCCCGCACGTCCCGTGCGCCCGATGCGATGCACATAGTCCTCGGCATGGCTGGGCACGTCGAAGTTGAAGACGTGGCTGACCGACGGGACGTCAAGCCCGCGGGCAGCGACGTCAGAGGCAACCAGAAAGCGCAGGCTGCCATCACGGAAACCGTCCAGTGTCCTGGTGCGCTGGCTCTGATCCAGATCGCCGTGGATCGGGGCAGCGTCATAGCCATATTTCTTGAGTGATTTGGAAACGATATCCACGTCCGTTTTCCGGTTGCAGAAAATGATCGCGTTGGTGCAATTGTCGCCTTCTGCATCGATGAGCGTCCGCAAGAGCTTGCGCTTTTCGGTCCCCTCGCGGTCCTTGCGGGAGGCCTTGAACATGACGACACCCTGCTCGATGGTTTCCGAGGTCGTCGCCTGACGCGCGACCTCGATACGGGCGGGCGCGGACAGGAATGTATTCGTGATCCGCTCGATCTCGGGCGCCATCGTCGCCGAGAAAAACAGGGTCTGGCGCGTAAAGGGCGTGAGGTTGAAGATTCGCTCGATGTCGGGAATGAAGCCCATGTCGAGCATCCTGTCGGCTTCATCGACGACCATGATCTGCACACCGGTCAACAGCAGCTTGCCGCGTTCAAAATGGTCGAGCAGACGGCCGGGCGTCGCGATCAGGACGTCAACGCCCTTGTCGATCAGCTTGTCCTGTTCATTGAAAGAGACGCCACCGATCAACAGCGCCTTTGTCAGCTTGAGGTGCTTGGAATAGGTGTCGAAGTTCTCGGCCACCTGTGCTGCCAGCTCACGTGTGGGGCAGAGCACAAGGCTCCGGGGCATGCGCGCCCGCGCCCGGCCGCGCGCCAGAAGCGACAACATCGGCAGGGTGAAGCTGGCAGTCTTGCCCGTGCCGGTCTGTGCGATTCCCAACACGTCCCGGCCTTCGAGAGCCGGTGGGATAGCGCCTGCTTGTATGGGAGTGGGAGACTCGTAACCAGCCTCTTCAATAGCCTTTAAAACCTTGGGGTTAAGGTTCAAATCAGAAAATTTCGTCATATGCATCCGTTTGTTGCGGACACATCCTTCGCCCGCGGCAGCTTTCGCATCGGCCCGAATGGCCCAAAGGCGGCAACCGCCGCGACATGCTGCGCGTGCATAGCAAGTTGCCCGCGCGCGGTCAAACAGTTGCCGAAAGCCGCTGCATATCGGGGCCATGCTGATGCAGCTTGGCATCAAAACCCGGCAATATGCAAACGGGGCATGCGCGAGAGAGAAGTCATCCGCGCGCTGCCCGATAGCTCTTCCGGCTAGACCATCATCTCTTTCGTCGCCGACAGCCTGACCTCGGGGTAATCGCGTGCGACGCGGTCGATATCCCATTGCAGGCGCGTCAGGTAGACGATGTCCCCGTCATGATCGTGCGCGATGTGCTGCTTGTTGCTTTCCGTGAATTTGTCGACAGCCGGTTTGGCACCGCTCACCCAACGGGCGGAGGTGAATTGCGACGGCTCAAAGCGGACCGGCAGCCCGTATTCCAGCTCGATCCGGCTGGCCAGCACGTCGAACTGAAGCTGCCCGACAACGCCAACGATGAAACCCGACCCGATCGCCGGCTTGAACACCTTGGCGGCGCCTTCCTCGGCGAATTGCATCAGGGCTTTTTCAAGGTGTTTCGCTTTCAGCGGATCGCCCGCGCGCACCCCCTGCAGCAGTTCCGGCGCGAAAGACGGAATACCCGTCACGCGAAGGGCTTCGCCCTCGGTCAGCGTATCGCCGATCCGAAGCTGGCCATGATTCGGGATCCCGATGATGTCGCCGGCCCAGGCTTCTTCGGCCAGTTCCCGGTCAGAGGCGAGGAACATCACGGGGTTGCTGATCGCCATCGGTTTCTTGGATCGGACATGGGTCAGCTTCATGCCGCGGCTGAAGTGCCCCGAGGCGAGCCGGACAAAGGCGACGCGGTCGCGGTGTTTCGGATCCATATTGGCCTGAACCTTGAAAACGAAACCGGCGACTTTCGGTTCTTCCGGCAAGATCTGGCGGGGTTCGGCAGACTGGATCTGCGGTTGCGGTCCGTAAGTCGCGATCCCGTCCATCAGTTCCTTGACACCGAAGGAATTGATGGCCGACCCGAACCAGATCGGTGTGAGCGATCCTTCGTGCATGGCGGCAAGATCCAGCGGCGGCAAGAGTTCGCGTGCCATTTCCAGATCCTCGCGCAGCTTGTCGAGCAGCTGCGCGGGCACGTGTTCTGCCAACCGCGGATCGTCGAGCCCGTTGATTTCAATCGACTCCGCCACCCGGTTTCGGTCTGCCCGGTCCATCAACTCCAGCCTGTCGCGCAGGATGTCATAGCAGCCCAGAAAGTCGCGCCCCACGCCGATCGGCCAGCTGGCCGGCGTGACGTCGATTGCAAGATTTTCCTGTATCTCGTCGATGATCTCGAAGACGTCGCGGCTCTCGCGGTCCATCTTGTTGCAAAAGGTCAGGATCGGAAGGTCGCGCATGCGGCAGACCTCGAAGAGTTTCCGCGTCTGGCTTTCGACGCCTTTTGCGCCGTCGATGACCATCACGGCCGCATCCACCGCCGTCAGCGTGCGATAGGTGTCTTCGGAAAAATCCGAATGGCCCGGCGTGTCCACCAGATTGAAACGGTACTGCTTGAAATCGAACGACATGGCAGATGCGGAAACGGAAATGCCCCGGTCTTTCTCCATCGCCATGAAGTCCGAGCGTGTGCGCCGCGCCTCGCCTTTGGCGCGAACCTGTCCGGCCATCTGGATGGCGCCCCCGAACAGCAGGAACTTTTCGGTCAGCGTGGTTTTGCCCGCATCAGGGTGACTGATGATTGCAAAGGTTCGGCGCCGGGCAATTTCAGGCGGCAAATCAGGTCTGTTTTTCGGCGTATCCAGCATGTTGTGCGCTATAGGCGAGGGGCGCGGACAGCGCAACCCGGCACCGATGGAGGCCCTCTACCCCCGCGATGCCCGCCGCAGCATCTCGACCGCATCGGGCCTGTTGAGCAAGGCCTGGTGTACGTCAAGTTCACTGATGTCGCGATGGGATCCGGGCAACTTTTTGAGGCGCGCGAGAACCTCGCCGTCGACCAGAGAGGCAGTCGTGTCATCGACCATCATCGACTCGGCCGCGATACCTTCAGCGTAAATGATCTGATGGGTGTCGAAGACCAGCTGAAAATATTCGACGAAGCCGCCTTCCTGACGTGTCACGGTGGTTCCGTTGACGATATGCCGCGCCTTGACCAGCAATTCCGCCCGGCCCGCCCCAACGCGATCCGTCCGCTGATACACGAAAAGCCGATGGTCGGGACTGACGAGGAGATCGTTGATGTTGTTCAGGGTGCCGGCTTTGATGAGAATTGGCGCGAAAGCCCCGATGGCACGTTGGGTGCTGTGCCCGATCCAACGGATTCGCTGAATACCGTCGTCGCGTGTGAGCACCTCGTCCCCCGGGCGCAAGTCTTCAACCTTGCGCTGCCTGCCGCAGCCGAGCGTGATTTGCGTGCCCCGCGTGAATGATACCGCCGCGACCTGCGCCAGTTTGCTTGCAGCACCTTCGATATCCGTACCGACCAGCCTGTATTCCGTTTTCGGGGTCAACGGGGCCAGGGGCAGCAGGTAGACGTCGGTTGCGTGGCCGGTGCGATCCACTTCGACCAAAACCAACAACTCGACGACCGTCGTGCCATAACCCATCAGCGTCGCGGCGCAATCAAGATGGATTTGTGCACCTTCCCGGCCGACCTGCGACCCCGCCGCAATGACGTAGGCGTCGCCGCGCCGTGCAAGTCCAAGACTGACCGTCTGCGCCTGCGGAGACAGCGCGTAAACGTCGTCCAGCACGAGGTCGGCGGCAAAGCTGAGCCCATCCCCTTCATTCGCGCCGTAGATGGCGCGAAAATGGTCCGCGCGGTAGACCGGCACGGTTTTTGAAGGCGATAGATGGGTCGGCGTATTTGCCATTCAGGGGTCCGTTTGCAGATCGGTCGGTTACTGTTAGTTAAGAATTGTGTCAAAGCGAGGGCATTGCTGGAGTGTTTCGCTGGTTTCTCCGGGCCGGATGATGCTACTCACAGAAAAATTCAGGGGAGAGCATGACATGGATTTGGGAATTAAAGGTAAACGCGCACTTGTCTGTGCCTCGTCGAAGGGCCTTGGCCTCGGATGCGCGCGGGCTTTGGCGGAAGCGGGCGTCGATCTGGTGATGAATGCGCGCGGCGCAGATGCGCTGGAGGCGTCGGCCGATAAAATCCGGTCCGATTTCGGTGCCGACGTTGCAACGGTTGCGGCAGATATCACCTCCGAAAAGGGCCGTGCAGAGGTACTCGCAGCAGCGGGCCCGGTCGATATTCTGGTGACAAACGCGGGCGGTCCGCCGCCGGGGATGTGGCACGACTGGGACCGCGAGGATTTCATCAAGGCCCTCGATGCGAACATGCTGACGCCCATTGCGCTCATCACGGCGCTGGTGCCGGGGATGATGGACCGCGGCTGGGGGCGGGTCGTCAATATCACATCGCAGTCCGTCAAGGCCCCGATCCCGCAGCTTGGGCTGTCCAACGCGGCGCGCACCGGGCTGACCGGATATGTCGCGGGCACCAGCCGCCAGGTGGCCGAAAAGGGCGTGACGATCAACAACCTGTTGCCGGGCATACACGCAACCGACCGGGCCGAAGCGCTGGACGGCGCCGTCGTGCAGCGCGAGGGTATTACTCTCGAAGAAGCACGTGCGCGGCGCTGTGCAACGATCCCGGTGCGGCGCTACGGCACTGCGGAAGAGTTCGGCGCCGCCTGTGCTTTTCTGTGCTCGCAGCACGCCGGGTTCATCGTTGGTCAGAACATCCTGCTGGACGGCGGCGGCACAAACGCGACGATCTGAGCATTGGCGGAGCCTTTTTCTCTCAAGGACCACTTGTTCAACGCGCAGACCGTGGCGCAACTCGCCACGGAATACGGCGCTGCGCTGCCCGGTTTCGATCCGGCACGCTTTCGGAAAAGGGCGCTGTCGGGGTTTGCTGACAGAGAGTTGCTGGAACGCCTTGACTGGTTGGCGGATTGCGTCGAGGAGCAACTGGACCCTGCGTTCGAGAATATGGCGCATCAGTTGGAAGCCGCGATGCCGCCGCCGCTTGACCCCGGGCGAAGCGATGACGACTTTGGCCAGTTCATCCACGCGGTCCCCGGCATCCTCGCCGTCCGGCACGGGCTTGAAAATCATCGCGCCCGCGCGACGGCACTGCTCTACGAAGCGACGCAGCGCTTTTCCATGGAGTTTT
>JASFFN010000058.1:0-7858 GCA_050124275.1 Roseobacter sp.
AGCGGAGCGCGCTGCTCCTGCTGCCGAGATTAAACTGCATGACGCGCCGATTTGCACCGTTCGAGCGCCAGGCTCTCGCGGTTGTGAGATTTCGCGCCCGAGCGTGATCGAAACGTGAAAAAGATGCGCAAAACGCCAAGTATTATTTCAATTTCGGGGGCCTGGCTGGATCCATCCCCGGTGCGGAACGCTCTTGTATTACGGTTTCCTGCGGCTGAGGCAGATCGAAACGCAACCCGACGCGTTCAAGTTTTGCGACAATCGGGTCCGACAAGCGGAAGAAGCCCACATCAATCACACCGGCTTCGATACCGGAGAAGGTCAGCGCCTCAGCAACAGCACGCGCGAGCGCTGTCTCGGCTTGAGGAACGGCGCCCAGAAACGCCAGCATATGCCCCCGCGCGCCGGACCGATAGGTTACCGCAACGAGGTACGCCGACGCAGCCAGCCCCATGGCCGCCGCCAGTTTCGCATCGAGCGCCCGTATGAGATTTTCCGGCAGGCCCCGCGGCGGCGATACCTCGTCAACTCTCGTTTCAACCACTTCGGGCCGGTTACCCAGGGTCTCGTGCAGCCATCGAACCGCCTCGTCCGGTAAAAGGATCGCCGATGGTGCAACGCCCAGATTGACCCCGAGCCCCAGTTGCTGACCGGCGAGCATTTCCGCGATGTTTCTTCCTGACAGTGCGATGAAGGGAGTGACGTCGCCCGAGAAGGCGGCCAGTCTTTCCTCGCGGTCGAAAACCAGCACGTATGATTGCCCCCCTGTTTCGAAAATCTCAGGTGTGACGGTCGCCTCGTCGCCTGTCGGCGTCGCCTGCAGCATCAGGAACAACTCGCTATCGGCAAGACGTTCGAAAAAGCCAAGTCTCGCGGCGTCATCTTCCGGATCGGACTGCATTGCCGCGTGCACTTTGTCCAGCGGGGTCAGGTCAGTCATTCAGGATCTCCCTGATCCGCCGCCTCAGTCTCGGCAGCACGTCCTCTGCGAACCAGGGATTTCGCTTCAACCAGCCGGTATTGCGCCAACTGGGATGCGGCAGCACGAAGGTGTCGTCGCCGTGACGGTTCCAGTTGCCGACAGCATCTGCGACCTTCATCTTTTTGCCAAGGTGATATGTCATCGCGTATCCACCGACGACCAGCGTGAGACGCACATTCGACAGCTCCGCCATGACACGATCGCGCCATGTATCGCTACAGATGGCAGGCGGCGGCAAATCAGCTCCTTTTTCGGAGTATCCCGGAAAACAGAACGCCATCGGAACGATGGCAAACTTGGTCCTGTCGTAAAAGACATCTTCGGCAACCCCCATCCAGTCGCGCAGCCGGTCCCCCGAGGGATCGGTGAAAGGTTTGCCCGAGTGATGCACTTTGAGGCCGGGCGCCTGCCCGGCAATAAGGATCTTTGCCTCAGATGAAAACCAGACAACAGGGCGCGGCACATGCGTTGTGTAGCTTGCCGCAAAGCGGTCACGGCAGATCTCGCAGTTCAGGATTTCGGATTTCAAGGTGCTCATATCTGAAAATATACGATTGCTCAGGACGAATCATGGGTCAACGGCAACCTCAATGCGCAGCCAACAGTTGGAACACGCCGAAATACTGCTGCTCCGGCAGACTTGTGAGGCCAATTCAGCACATTACCGCTGCAGCATGAGCCGCCTTTCGCCAATACCTTGTACATTTATATTCAAATCAGACATACTTACCACCAAACGGTAGACAAACCGTAAGCAAGCTCATTTATCAGAGCAGATAAACCCCGAAGCGGGATGTTGAGTGCAGCGGAGCAGGCATGCTGGCTTTTGAGAATGTATCTAAGTCCTTCTGGACCGGGACACAGCACAAAGTGATCCTTGATGATGTGTCATTCAAGGTGGACCTTGGCACGTCACTTGGCATTCTGGCGCCAAACGGGACCGGAAAAACAACACTTATCAACATGATGGCCGGCCTGGAGAAACCTGACGAGGGTGAAATCCGCCGCGCATGCAAGATTTCCTTCCCACTGGGGTTCATGGGGGGCGTCGTCAACAAGGTTTCCGCCGTTGAGAACGCGCGATACATCGCCCGACTCTACGGCCTTGATCCGGATTACGTCGAAAGTTTCTGCAGATGGCTTTGTAATCTCGACGAATACTTCGATCAGCCGATTGGCACCTATTCCGCCGGAATGCGCGCGCGTTTCTGTTTTTCCCTGATGCTGGCCCTGGACTTTGACATCTATCTGATAGACGAGGGCATGCCTTCCACGATGGACGCGGAGTTCAATCGCAAGGCTGGCGAAATCCTGCAGGAACGTCTGCGGACAACAACGATTATAATTGTTTCCCACAAACCGCAAACGATTGAAAAATTTGCGCGCTCCGCCGCCGTGCTGATCGGAGGGAAACTGCACATGTTCGATACACTGGAAGAAGCGAAGCAACTCTATGACTACGAAACCGACAGCTAGAAAGTTCCGTATCAGACGCTCATCTTCTTCAGCAGCGGCTGACGGCACGGCGGAACCCGGGCAGACTGCCGTCAACGACGACGCAGTACGGCCGGAATCTCGGGATCCGGCACCACAGCAGCCGAAGGTGCCGGGTAACGCCGCGTTGGAAATCGACGCGATACGCCGCGAAGGCCTGACTGGCCGTCAACTGCGCATGGCACGGCGCGTGGCCCAGAAGAACGGGCTCGCCCCGACATCGGACTTCGACGCGGTTCGGCTGCTGCGACAGCGTGGCATCGATCCCTTCAAACGAACCAATATGCTCGAGCTGGTTGTACCGCGCGACCAAGCTAAATCTGCGGACGGGGAAGACGGCACGAGCGCTCGGGTCCAGCTACCTCAGACAATTCCGTCGGATCAGGAGAATTTACCTTCCACCAATCTCAGCCCGATGGAGCGCCGTAGCAGGCAGATCTCGGAAATCCAGCAGGACATCGCGCGCCGGCGACGCCGCAAAGTCCGCATGTTGCTGTTGAGACTGATGTTTTTCGTTTTCCTTCCGACAATGCTCGCCGGCTATTATTTTTTCGCAATGGCCTCTCCGATGTATGCGACAAAATCGGAGTTCCTGATTTTACAGGCTGACAGCACCGGCGGCAGCGCGATGGGCGGTTTGCTGAGCGGTACGCAGTTTGCGACATCGCAGGATAGTATCGCCGTGCAATCGTATTTGCATTCGAAGGACGCGATGTTGCGGCTGGACGGAGATGTGGGTTTCAAATCCCATTTCACGCAAGGCTTCATTGATCCGCTCCAGCGCCTGAGCGAGAATCCGACAAATGAGGAAGCCTACAAGACCTACAAGAAGAACGTGAAAGTCGGTTACGATCCGACCGAAGGCGTGTTGAGGATGGAGGTCATCGCCGCAGACCCCCAGACCAGCAAGGAATTCAGCCAAGCGCTCATCGACTATGCCGAAGAGCGTGTAAACGGGCTCAGCGAGCAGAAACGCGACGACCAGATGGCCGAGGCTGAAGAGAGTTTCGAAAAGGCCGTCGCGGAAAGGCGGGCAGCCCAAGAAGCGCTCGTGAAACTCCAGCTTGAAGGCGCGACGCTGGACCCTGAAGCCGTCATCGCCGGATTGCGGACTCAGATAAACAATGTCGAAACCCTGCTGCTTGAAAAAGATCTGCAACTGGCGGCCCTGCTGGACAACACGCGCCCCAACCAGTCGCGCGTTGATGGTGTGCGGGGCGACATACGCCGCCTGAACGAACAGCTGGATGAATTGAACGCGCGCATGACCGATGCAAGCCAGGGGGAAAATTCGCTGGCGCAACTCAGTGTCCGCATTCAGATGGCACAAGCCGACCTTGCAACCCGCGACATGCTCCTGCAATCGGCGCTGCAGCAGATGGAACAGACCCGTATGGAGGCAAACCGCCAGGTTCGATACCTGACGACCAGTGTCGAGCCGGTGGCCCCGCAGGAGCCCAGCTACCCGCGCAGCTTTGAAAACACCATCCTCGCCTTCTTGATCTTTGCCGGCATCTACCTGATGGTGTCACTGACAGTCTCGATCCTCAGGGAACAGGTTACAAGCTAAATGACGCAAGTCTTCGTTGGCGATCTCGTCATAGGCAACGAATGCCCACTGACAGTGATCGCGGGCCCTTGCCAGCTTGAAAGCGAAGCGCATGCGCAAATGATCGCCGGGCGCATGAAAGAGGCCTGTGATGCCGTCGGGGCGCAGTATGTCTTCAAGGCGTCTTTCGACAAGGCGAACCGGACTTCTTTGTCCGGTATCCGCGGGCCCGGCATCGATACCGGGCTGAAAGTTCTGCAATCGGTCGGCAAAGCGATTGGTGTTCCGGTTCTCACCGACGTTCACAATGAAAGTCAGTGCGCGCCGGCGGCTGAAGCGGTCGATATTCTGCAGATCCCCGCGTTTCTCTGCCGCCAAACCGACATGCTGCTGGCCGCCGGCGCGACCGGCGCGGCCGTAAACGTGAAAAAGGGCCAGTTTCTCGCACCTTGGGACATGCCCAACATCACGCAAAAGATCGAGAGCACGGGCAACCGCCGCATTCTTCTGACGGAACGGGGTACCTCGTTCGGATACAATACGTTGGTGGCAGACATGCGATCTCTGCCACAGATGGCGCAGACGGGTTATCCGGTCGTCATGGATGCGACCCACTCGGTACAACAACCCGGCGGCAAGGGCGGCTCCTCCGGCGGACAACGGGAATTCGCACCCGTCATGGCCCGCGCCGCCGTCGCGATCGGCGTCGCTGCCGTTTTCATCGAAACGCATGAAGACCCGGAAAGATCGCCGTCTGACGGACCGAACATGGTCTACCTCGACCAGATGCCCGATCTTGTCAAAACCCTGATGGAGTTTGACAAGCTGGCGAAGAAAAATCCGCTCTCGATTGCATGACGGTCCGATCAAGGCCTCAGATGCTGCCTCTTTTCCGCCGCGCGCAACTGCTCTATAGCCGCGTTCATGAGCACGAACCCACCTGACCTGCGCCCCGATCTGGCGCCGAAAACGCAGTTGAAAGCGAGCAATCGTCCCGGGCAGCCGACCATCGGCATGGTCAGCCTTGGTTGTCCGAAAGCTCTCGTCGACAGCGAACGGATCCTGACGCGGCTCCGCGCCGAAGGCTACGGCATTTCCCCCGAGTATGCGGGCGCTGACGCGGTAATCGTAAACACCTGCGGTTTTCTCGACAGCGCAAAAGCGGAATCCCTTTCGGCCATTGGCGAGGCGCTGAACGAAAACGGTCGGGTGATCGTCACCGGCTGCCTCGGTGCTGAGCCGGAGTTCATCACCGGCGCGCATCCCAGCGTTCTCGCGGTCACCGGCCCGCAGCAATACGAAAAGGTTCTCGACGCCGTGCACGCGGCTGTTCCCCCCAGCCCTGATCCCTTTGTCGATCTTCTGCCCGCATCGGGTGTGCGCCTTACACCGCGCCATTTCAGCTATCTCAAGATATCGGAAGGCTGCAATCACAAGTGCAAATTCTGCATCATCCCGGACATGCGCGGGCGACTGGCCAGCCGCCCCGCACATGCCGTCGTCCGCGAGGCCGAAAAACTGGTTGAGAGCGGAGTCCGGGAACTGCTGGTCATCAGTCAGGATACCTCGGCCTACGGCGTCGACATCAAACATGCGGAAGCCCGCGGACACCGCGCCCATATCACGGATCTCGCACGGGATCTGGGCAGCCTCGGCGTCTGGGTGCGGCTGCACTATGTCTACCCCTACCCACACGTGCGTCAGCTGATACCCCTGATGGCGGACGGTCTGGTGCTGCCTTATCTCGACATTCCGTTCCAGCACGCCCACCCCGACGTGTTGCGCCGCATGGCCCGTCCGGCGGCAGCGGCGCGGACCCTCGATGAACTTGCGGCATGGCGCGGCATCTGCCCCGACCTGACGGTGCGCTCCACCTTCATCGTCGGTTATCCGGGCGAAACCGAAACGGAGTTTCAAACCTTGCTCGACTGGCTGGATGAAGCGCAACTGGATCGCGTCGGATGCTTCAAATACGAGAACGTCGCCGGGGCACGGTCGAATGACCTGCCCGACCACGTCTCGGAAGAGGTCAAGCAGGACCGGTGGGAGCGCTTCATGCAAAAAGCGCAGCAGATCTCGGAACGCAAGCTGTCGGCAAAAATCGGGCAGCGTCTGGACGTCATCGTCGACGAAGTCGATGAAGACGCCGCCACCTGCCGAACCAAGGCGGACGCGCCGGAAATCGACGGAAACCTCTTCATCGATGAAGGCCATGAGACCCTCGCGCCCGGTGATCTGTTGACGGTCGAGGTGGAGGAGTCCAGCGAGTATGATCTCTGGGGCAAGCGCGTGCCGTGAAGATTGCCGCGTGTTTGCATTTTTTCGCGCAGCTCTAGGTTAACGGTCGTCTTCTATAAGGAACGAACAGATGTCGGAAACGCCCAAGATTGCGCAAAAAGCGCCCTACCCGATCGAAGTGACTGCCGGAAAATCCTACTTCTGGTGCACCTGCGGGAGATCCTCCAAGCAACCGTTTTGCGACGGGTCACACAAGGATACCGGGTTCACACCGATGAAGTACGAAGCGGAGGCGGACAAAACGCTTTTCTTTTGCGGGTGCAAGGCCTCGAACAAAGCGCCGCTTTGCGATGGAACGCACAACAAACTCTGACGACGCGCTGCGATACTTTGTCCGCGACCGTGGCATCAACAGTCACGTCTCCTATGTGCTCAGCAATGACACAGCCTGACGACAGCACGACATCCGTTCTCTACAATGCAGACTGCCCGGTCTGCAGCTACGAGATCGATCACTACGCGACATACAGCCGGAACAACGCCCTGCCGATACGTTTCGATGACCTGAACGATACCGCCAGCTTGTCGAAGTGGAACCTCGATGGAGATGCGGCCGCCCGACGGTTGCATGTACTCAAAGACGGAGAGCTCCTCTCGGGCATCCCGGCCTTTGTCGCACTGTGGCAGGAAATGCCGCGCTACAGGTGGCTGGCCAGAACGGTCCGTCTGCCCGGGGTGTTTCATCTCGCCTGCGGGCTGTACGACCATGCCCTTGCGCCAGCGATTTACCGCTGGCATCTGGCGCGATTGCGCCGGAAATCGGCCTAGGTCAGAGGCCGGCCGCGACACGGCGCACTGTTTCGATGCGCTGTGCGTTTGGCGGATGCGTTCCCAGGAAACGGTCGCCCGGGTCCGGAATTCGAGTGAAGAACGCAGCTCCGCGAACCGGATCGTATCCCGCTCGTGCGGTGATGACGGTTCCCAGCGCATCCGCTTCCAACTCGTACTCTTTCGAGAACGTGCGCGCACCAACCATCGCTCCCTGCTGCTGAGCGACTTCGACCGCATCGGAATTCCCGCCCAGCAGAACCGCGAGACTGCCCGCGATGACGGCCCCCGCAACAGCGTTTTGCTGTTGCCGGTCAATATGGCCCGCAATATGGTGTGCGGCCTCATGTCCCAGAACGAAAGCAAGTTCATCGTCGTTTCGGGCATCAGCGATGAGCCTGACGGTGAACACGATGATAGGCCGGCCTGATTTGTCGATTGTCTGAAAGGCATTGGAGGGCTGATCGGGACGATCGTCGACGGCAATCTTGAAGTCGCATTTGACCCGCGCTGTGCGCGCTCTGCACTCCTGTTCCGCAACAGGTTCGACGGTCTGAACAACGCGCACGAACCTGCGCGCAAGAATCTCGGCAGACTCTCGCGTCGCACTATCCAGTTCGCGCGGTGCCGGCGCAGTGGGTGGGGAAACCGAGGTAGCTTCGCATCCTGCGAGAAAGAGGGCCAGTACCCCTGAAACCATCACTCTGCGCAACATTCGGCGATTTTCCTTTGGCTCCTGCTCTGTCCCGATACACTTAGCATGAATG
>JASFFN010000059.1:0-7774 GCA_050124275.1 Roseobacter sp.
AGGAGAGGTTGTTGTGTACCCATTTCGAGGCGACCGCGATGGACGCGAAGGCCTCCGGACCGAACGCGGGGATCAGGAATTTGCGCCCCAGCAGAACGAGAAGTCCCGTGATGCCCAGAATGATGAAGGAGCCCGCGAGCAGCCAATGGGCAAAACGCTCGACCGATTTGAAGCGAACAATCGTCCGCCCGGTTTTTTCCCCGTCGATGCGAATGCGGCCGCGGATCAGGTAGAACAGGATCAACAGACCGATCATCCCCAGAAGAAGCCACGAGCCGTAGAACGAAAGCGGCCCTTCCCGGAACTGCAGCCACCACATGCCGGTATCCTGTATCAGGACCGTTGCAGCCGGGCCCCTGACTTGTGTCGTGATGTCCGCGCTGTCAAAGCGCAACGCGCGCCAGAGATCCGGATCTGACGCGCCGCCCAACGTGCCCAGTTGTTCGCTCGGAGCGGCGGCAGCCGCCGGATCTCCGGTCTGCGACCTGCGGAAGCTGTTGTCGACCTTCAACCCTTCCTGGCGCCTCATGATGTCTTCGAGCGTTTGCGCGCCCCCGGTCGCGGAACGGTCCGGTTCGGGTGCGGTTGTCTCCTGTGCCATCGCGGGCAACGCCATAAGGAGCGTGAGCAGATAAACGCAGATCATACGTATCATGGCTTGAAGGTCCTGTTGGTTAACACATCCGGGGCGGCCCTGTTACAAGCCGCCCCAAGGAAAGAATTCAATTGAGTGGGACGGGATCAACCGCCCTTCTGATCGTAAGCTGTGCCCCAGCCCCATGCACCGGAACCGAAACCACGGGCCACGACGCGCTCACGGTAGATACCCGCAACCACGTCGCCGTCACCCGCGAGAAGCGCCTTGGTTGCGCACATCTCGGCACAGATCGGCAACTTGCCTTCAGCGATCCGGTTGCGGCCGTACTTCTGGAACTCGGCGGTGGAGTTGTTCTCTTCAGGACCACCGGCGCAGAAGGTACATTTGTCCATCTTGCCCCGGCTGCCGAAGTTGCCTGCCTGCGGAAACTGAGGTGCACCGAACGGGCACGCGTAAAAGCAGTATCCGCAACCGATGCAGAGGTCCTTGGAGTGCAGGACCACACCCTCTTCGTTCTGATAAAAGCAGTCCACCGGGCAGACGGCCATGCAAGGCGCATCCGAACAATGCATGCAGGCGACCGAGATGGAGCGTTCCCCCGGCTTACCGTCATTCAGTGTGACGACCTTCCGGCGGTTGATGCCCCACGGCACTTCGTGCTCGTTCTTACAGGCGGTAACGCAGGCGTTGCATTCGATGCAGCGTTCAGCGTCGACGAGAAATTTTGCTCTAGCGGCCATTTCAATAACCTCCCTTATGCTGCCCAGATCTTGCAGAGAGTCGCTTTCGTCTCCTGCATCTGGGTTACGCTGTCATAGCCGTACGTTTGCGCGGTGTTGGTGGATTCGCCAAGGACATAGGGATCGGCTCCTTCCGGATACTTATGCCGCAAGTCCTCGCCCTCCATGTGCCCACCGAAGTGGAACGGCATGAAGGCGACGCCGGATTCAACCCGCTCGGTAACAAGCGCCTTGACCTTGACCTTGCCGCCTTCCGGGCCTTCGACCCAGACATCGGCGCCATCGCGAATACCAAGGTTGTTCGCGTCACGTGTATTCACCTCGACGAACATGTCCTGCTGGAGTTCCGCCAGCCAGGGGTTAGACCGCGTCTCGTCCCCGCCGCCTTCATATTCAACCAGTCGACCGGACGTCAGAATGATTGGGTACTCCGCCGAGAAGTCGTTCTGCTGGATCGACTTGTACATGGTCGGCACACGCCAGAACTTCTTGTCCTCGTAGGTCGGGTACTCGGCCACGAGATCGCGACGGTTGGTGTAGAGCGGTTCACGGTGTACCGGGACCGGATCCGGGAAGGTCCAGACGACGGCCCGGGCCTTGGCGTTCCCGAAGGGCGCGCAGCCGTGCTTGATTGCCACCCGCTGGATACCACCGGACAGATCGGTTTTCCAGTTGGTGTTCGGACCGGCGATGGCATCGATCGTGGCACGTTCTTCGTCCGTCAGATCGCTGTCCCAGCCAAGATCCATCAGCATCTGCATCGTGAATTCAGGATAGCCGTCCTGAATTTCGGCGCCGGGGTTGGACACTCCTTCGGCCAGCAGGTTGTCGCCGTCACGCTCCACGCCGAAACGCGCACGGAACGCCAGACCACCCTCTGCCACCGGCAGGGACATGTCATACAGGTTCGCCGTACCCGGATGGTTCATCTCGGGCGTTCCCCAGCTTGGCCATGGCAGACCGTAGAAATCGCCATCCGCCGGCCCACCGACGGCCCGCAGCGAGGTGCGGTCAAAGGTGTGCTGGTTTGCCATGTGCATCTTGATCCGTTCCGGCGACTGGCCCGTGTAGCCGATCGTCCACATACCGCGGTTGAACTCGCGGGTGATGTCTTCGATAACGGGTTCGTTGCCCTCGAATGCGATGTTGCGGAAAAGGCGGTCATCAAAGCCGAACTTTTTCGCAAACATGGCCATGATCTCATGGTCGGTCTTGGACTCAAAGAGCGGGTCCATGACCTTCTCGCGCCATTGCAGCGACCGGTTCGAAGCCGTGACCGAGCCACGGGTCTCAAACTGCGTCGTCGCCGGCAGCAGGTACACGCCGTCCGTCCGGTCCTGCATCACGGCGGATACCGTCGGGAACGGGTCCACCACGACCAGCATGTCGAGCTTCTCCATCGCCGTCTTCATTTCTTTCATTCGGGTCTGGGAGTTCGGCGCGTGGCCCCAGAGGACCATTGCGCGGGTGTTGTCGGGCTGGTCAAGGTTTTCCTTGTCCTCGAGCACACCGTCGATCCAGCGCGACACGGGAATACCGGTGAGGTTCATCATCTTGGTGTCACCGACGGAAGCGTCGGAGAAGCGCCCCTTCAGCCAGTCAAGATCCTCCTCCCAGACACGCGCCCAGTGGGCCCAGGACCCCTCGGACAGGCCATAGTAGCCCGGAAGGGTGTCCGCCAGCACGCCGAGGTCCGTGGCGCCCTGCACGTTGTCGTGGCCGCGGAAGATGTTCGTGCCGCCGCCCGCAACGCCCATGTTGCCAAGGGCAAGCTGCAGCACGCAATAGGCACGGGTGTTGTTGTTGCCGTTGGTGTGCTGGGTGCCGCCCATGCACCAGATGACCGTGCCGGGACGGTTATTGGCCAGCGTACGCGCCACACGCTTGAGCTGGCTGCCGGGCGCGCCGGTCACGCGCTCGACTTCCTCTGGCGTCCACTTGGCCACTTCCTCCTTGATCTGGTCCATGCCCCAGACACGGGTTCGGATGAACTCCTGATCTTCCCAGCCGTTCTCGAAGATGTGCCACAGGATACCCCAGACCAGCGCAACGTCGGTCCCGGGACGGAACCGCACGTATTCGTCGGCATGCGCTGCTGTCCGCGTAAAGCGCGGGTCGCAGACGATCAGCGGCGCGTTGTTCTGCTCCTTGGCCTTCAGCATATGCAGGAGCGATACGGGGTGCGCTTCAGCGGGGTTGCCGCCAATGAGGAACATCGCCCTGGAATTGTGGATGTCGTTGTAGCTGTTGGTCATGGCGCCGTAGCCCCATGTGTTGGCCACACCGGCCACCGTTGTGGAGTGGCAAATCCGCGCCTGGTGGTCGACGTTGTTCGTGCCCCAGTAGGCGGCGAATTTGCGGAACAGGTAGGCCTGCTCGTTGTTGTGCTTCGCCGAGCCGAGCCAGTAGACGGAATCCGGTCCGCTTTCTTCGCGGATTTTCAGCATCCCGTCGCCGATCTCGTCGATCGCCTGTTCCCAGGAAATCTTGACCCACTCGCCGTTCTCTTTCTTCATCGGGTACTTGAGACGGCGCTCGCCATGGGCGTGCTCGCGAACGGCCGCGCCTTTGGCGCAGTGCGCGCCAAGGTTGAACGGGCTGTCCCAGCCGGGCTCCTGCCCGATCCAAACACCATTGGAGACTTCCGCAATCACGGTACATCCCACCGAGCAGTGGGTGCAGACGGATTTAATCGTTTCGACCGAACCGGAAACGGCCGCAGCGGCGGAGGCCTGCGTGACCGTCCCACCTGTGGCTGAAATCGCCGCGAGCCCGCCGATGGCGAGGCCTGATCCGCGCAGAAAACTGCGGCGGTCGACGGATTTGATTGCGACTTCGCCCAGGATGCTGGTGCGTCCGGCGCGCTTGCTGACCGAATTGGTCTTCTTTCTAAGCATGTTTCCCTCCCTTGATACCCGTTCTGGGTGACTGGGTTTGTGTTTTCCGGCGGTTCGGCCCCTGTGCGAGAGGGCCGAAGCGCGCCGCCGTCAAATCAGAAGCGCGCGCTGTCCAGATAGGCCCGGGTGTGCGCGGTGTCCTGCATCTTGTCAGACGACAGGTCGGGCTCGGCGGCCTCGGCGCCCGTGCCGCCCGCTGCCACGGCGACCGCCGCTGCCGGCGCCGCTGTACCTGCCAGTTTCAGAAAATCACGACGACTGGTTTCGCCCTCAGTTTTCTTTGACATTTCTTTCTCCCTTTCGTCTTTTTGGGCGGCGTCCCGCCCAGTGTGTGCAGGTCAGCCTGCGGTCATGCGAAATGCTTCGCGTTCGATCGCCATGAACTCCCGCCCCACTGCACCGACGGAAGCATAAAGCACGGATGACTTTGCAGCTTCCAGATCGGTATAGAAATGCGTCGCCCAAGGCGCGATGTGGTTATTGAAAAACGTCTTTTGACGCTCGATGCCGGCCGGTTCGCCGAAGCGTCCAACAATGAGCCCCCCCATGGTCTCCATGAGGGACGCCATGCTGTCTTCGGGCTCAAACACATTGTCTGCGCGGGTGACACGCAAGGCGGCCATGTCCTGACGCAGACGCGCCAGTGGCTTTTCATTCAGGAACCCGGTCAGATAATAGCTCGCATAGGGCAACAACTCCCCGCGCCCGATACCGATGAAAAGCGCATTGAACTCGCGCTCGACGGCCTTTGGCTTGCTGGCCTTGGCGACGCGCGCAAGCCCCTGGATCGCTTCACCCAGTGGGCTGTCATCGCCGGTCAACGCCGCAGTCTGCTCCAACAGCATCTCCCCAGCGGGACGTGCCAGCAACACGCCGAGGTAGTTGTACAGATCCGCGCGAAGGCGGTCTTCGGGATCGATACCCATGACTTCGGGTTGCGCACTCATCCTGCAGCCTCCTCGAAACGAAACCGCATGTGGCGGGCAGCCGCCGGTGCAGCCTCCGGCTGGGAAACCGCCACCGCGCTGGGATCCGGGGCGGTCGCGGGCTGTTTCCTCTCCGCCTGCACCGGTTCATTCACAGCCGCTGTCTGCTCTTGCGCTACATACGCTGCCGAATCCTGCGTTTCGGCCTGGGGCTGCCTTTCCGCCGCCTCGGCCTTGCGCGCCATTTCCTCGATGTGCCGCAGCATGCCCTTGCCGACCTGATAGGCTGTTTTGACCGGTTCCTGCACCATCATGGCCGCCCGGTAATCGTCGTCGTAGTCGTTCAGACCATCGACGCAAGCCAGCACCGGGTTGCTGCGCCAAAGTGTGCGCAGCGCCTGACGGCGCAAACGCTCCGGGACATCACGCGCCATGAATGCCGCGAAATCGTCTCCCATCTGCATCTGATCCGGGTCGGGCAAGCCCATCTCCTCCAGAATTTCGCTGTCGTCTTTCTCGGCCAGCTCGCGCTCCCGTGCCGCATCACGCAGTTCCTGCGTCTTGCGCGCTTCCGCATCCGCTTCGGCCTGCACGGCGGCGCGCCTGCGCGCCCAGTATGACGTCAATTCGCTCACTCCGCCACCTCGTGGCGCACTGCGGTCGGGGCACGATAGACATCAGTGGACTGCGCAATGCGAACATCTCCGATGCCGTTGTCCTTCCGGTCCATGCGCGCCTTGTTACGCCGCCGCTTCACAAACGGCTCTTCCACATGATGCTTGTTTACGAACCTGCGGACGGCCACCAGCAGCGTGTCCGGCATGGACACCTTGTCAACGATTTCCTCGCCCGAATCGCAGTAGTCCTGCGCCTCGTACGGCGACGCGGTCACATGAACGACTTTCAAACCGGCTGGCCCACTGCCAGCCTCACGGCGTTGCACAATATAAACGGATGGCACCTGCGTGTCGAGTTCATGGGCATACGCTTCAGTATCGGAAACATACAGGGTCAGATCAAGTGTTGCTGCATGATACTCGGCCACGTCACCTTCTGCGCGAAGTAGTTTCCAGTCTGCATCGCCGGCGCCGGGCAACACGCACACGGCTTTCCACGCCCACTGAGCCCAGCGGGTGACCCCCGGTGTCCTGCGCATGACAACCCCCAGACGCATGGACTGGGAGTTTGGATAGATCGTCGCCAAAGGTAAACCTCGCACTGAATCCTTTTGCACATTGCAGCCTAGCAAATCCTGCCGAAGTTCCTAGAAAAAAATTGCATACCGGGGTGCACAGAAAGCACTTTCGCCCGTTCAATCGATTATTGTTTCCGCTCAAAATGATGTAATATATAGTGTTTCCTGCGCTTGCATCCGGCGAAGTTTTTCAAGGCGAGTCCTGTTGACCGCGCCACCCAATTGCATCCCTGTAGATACGGTGTTGAATCCGATTTGCGATTGATGAAAATCGCGCATACCTATACTGCGGCGCTCTGGCGCAAGACCAAAAAGAGCGCCGTTCGGAGGAAAATTCATGACCAAGAAGCTGATCGTCTGTGACTGCCTGGGAAGCCAGTCCGTCAATCCAGCGAAGCTGTCGCAATGGGCCGGTGTCGATTGCAGCTCCGTCCTCACCGACGCCTGCGGGACACAGATCGACCAGACAGCCCGGGTTCTGAAAGAAAGCGAAGATGTCATCGTCGCCTGCCGGCAGCAAGCCCGCCTGTTCACGGAACTGGCGGAAGAGATCGGAGCCGCGGTGCCGGCGTTCGTGGACATTCGCGACCGGGCGGGATGGACGGCGCAGGGCGAGGACCCGGATCCGAAGATGGCGGCACTCGTCGCGGAAGCCTTGCTGGCGGTTCCGGCTCACAAGACAGTCGACATCGAGTCGGGCGGAACCTGCCTCGTGATCGGGGGGAGCGAGGCGGCGCTGAATGCCGCACGCGACCTCAGTGAAAATCTCGCGGTAACATTGCTGCTGCCCGAGGCGTCGGACGTCGATGTCGACGCGCCGTTTGAAATCGTTGCCGGTCGCGTGGCGCGGTCGTTGGGCAGTCTTGGTCAGTTCGAACTGCGTATTGACCGTTTTCAACAGCCAAGAGCGGGCGGGCGCGGCGCGGCGGAATGGCAAGCGCCGAGGGACGGCGCGATGTCGGGCTGCGACATCATCGTCGATCTTTCAGGTGACAGGCCCCTTTTTCCCGCGCCTCACAAACGCGACGGCTATCTGCATGCGGATCCGGGCAGCGGGCCTGCGGTCGCCAAGGCGGTGTTTGCGGCGTCGCAGCTTGTCGGCACGTTTGAAAAGACGCTTTATGTGCGGCTTGAAGAGCCGCTGTGTGCCCATTCCCGCGCCGAAAAGCCTGCGTGCTCCAAATGCCTCGATCACTGCCCGACGGGGGCAATCACGTCGGCGGGCGAGCATGTGGCGATTGATCCGCTGATCTGTGCCGGGTGTGGCGCGTGTTCGGCGCTGTGTCCCTCTGGCGCGATTTCCTATGACGCGCCGCCGGTTGGTACGGTTTTTCAAAGACTGCACACTCTGGCCAGCACCTACCGCAAGGCCGGCGGGTCCGCACCGCGCCTGCTCGTGCATGACGAAGACTTCGGGG
>JASFFN010000060.1:0-7755 GCA_050124275.1 Roseobacter sp.
CAATCCGGCACCTGAAAGACCGGTTCAAACGTCAAAGAATACCGTTTCTTCCGAACCCTGAAGGAAAATGTCAAACCGGTAGACGCCTTTACTCTTCTGCGCGATCAGGGTCTTGCGGCGGTGCTCTTGTTCAATCATCTGCAGTACCGGGTCAGCCGCATTGGCGTCGCTTTCGTCGCCGAAATACATCCGGGTGTTGAGCCCGATATTGATACCGCGCGCGACCAGCCACAGGTTGAGGTGCGGTGCCATTGAGCGGCCATCATCCAGCAGGACCGGACCGGGTTTGACGGTATCAAAGCTAAAATCACCGGTGCCAAAATCCGGCGCCACGCGCCCCCATCCGGTGAAGCCTTCGTCCACGTCACCCGAGCCGGCATATGTTCCCTTGCTGTCGGCCTGCCAGATTTCGATCAGGTAATCCTTGACTGGCGCCCCTGTTCCGTCAAAGACGGCGCCCGAAACCCTGATGCGCTCGCCGGACACCCCGGGGCCTGCAATCGCAATGCCGAGTTCGGTCAGTTCCAACCGCATGTCGGCTGACGCCGGTGTCAGCCCGATATGGACATAAGGCCCCGCGGTCTGCGACGGCGTTTCTCTCAATCTGTCGGCACGCTGTGTCATCTTCAGTTTCCGTCCTGCCTGTTTTCGAAGGGTGTCGAGCGATATCCCCTCAGCACGATGTCGAACCGGTAGGCGATACTGTCGAAGGGGAGGGTTGCGTCCAGATCCAGCGTTGCGACCAACTGCGACCGGGCCTGCGGGTCGGGGATCGTCTGTACGATGGGGCACTTGTCGATCAGCGGATCTCCTTCGAAATACATCTGCGTAATCAGGCGCTGTGCAAAGGACGTCCCAAAGACGGAAAAGTGAATGTGCGCGGGGCGCCAGTTGTTGAGCCCGTTGCGCCAGGGATACGCACCGGGTTTGATGGTATGAAAGGCGTAAGCGCCGGTCGCGTCGGTCAGCGTTCTGCCACAGCCGCCGAAATTGGGATCGAGAGCGGCAAGATAGCCGTCCTTTACGTGGCGGTACCTGCCGCCCGCATTGGCCTGCCAGATTTCCACCAGAGTATCGGGGACGGGGCGGGCGTTTTCGTCCAAAACGCGGCCGTGGACAATGATCCGTTCGCCAATCGGATCGCCAGTCTGCGCATGGTTGCGGATCAGATCGCTGTCAAGTTCGGAGAGCGCGCCGTGACCGAAGGTCGGCCCGGTCAGTTCACTGGGGGTCTGGTCCAGCGAAAGCAACGGCAGACGCGGCGACCGAGAAACGCTCGTTTTGTAGTCGGGCGTCAGGGCAGGGGGATGCCTTTGCCGGTCCCGCGCATAAAGCGGCTTCATCGGCTTTCCTCTTCCATCTCGGCGAAGGTGGCCTTGGCAAGTTTGATGGCGCGGTTGGCTGCGGGCACCCCGGCATAGATCGCGACATGCTGGAAAGCCTCCATCACATCCGCCGGGCTCGCGCCGGTGCGGGCCGTGGCGCGGATGTGCATCGGGATTTCCTCGAAGTTCTTTGTCGCGGCAAGAAGGGCGAGCGTAAGCATCGAGCGCTCGCGGCGGGTGATGGCGTCGCTGGCCCACACGGTCCCCCACGCCCCCTCCGTTATCAGGTTCTGGAACGGCGTCTCGAAGGGCTGACGCTCGGCCTCCGTCTTGTCCACATGTGCGTCGCCCAGAACGGCGCGCCTGACCGACATGCCGGTCTCAAAGCGATCATTCATGGCTTGGTCCTCCCGTTGCCGCGAACCGTCTGCGCTACGATCTCAGAAAAAATCACCCTTGAACAGTGGCGTCGCGGGTCTCTGCCAACCTGCTCTGCGGTCCGTGATGTCCGATGTCTCTCCATGTCGATAAGCAGGGATCTCGCAACCTGCACGAAAGCCGAGACACCGGACGGATTTCGTGTTTCAATCGAAGAGTGACCAAATCATCGGGGAAATCATGTTCAAAACCATTGTCGTAGCCATCGATGGCTCTGAGCCGTCGAAACGCGCGGTTCAAGCCGCGTGCGCCCTTGCGAAGGCGTTCGAAGGCGAGATTCATCTGGTTCATGCACTGGACAACAAGTCTGGCGATGTGCCGATGGGCAGGAAAGACAGCGCGGGCGAAAAATCAGGTTCTGCGATTGTCGAGGAAGCTGTCAGCCTGGCCGAAAGCCATGGCGTCAGCCCATCGAGCACCACAATCGGAGAGGGTGAATCCTACGACGAAATCATTACCATAACACAGCTTTACGGGGCGGACCTGATCGTCACCGGACGGCGCGGGCTGGGCAATATCAGCGGCCTCTTTGCAGGAAGCACATCGCAGAAAATAGCAAAGAATGCCGCCTGTGCGTTCCTGTCCGTCAAGTGACTTCGGGCACCTGGCCGGATACGCCTTTGGGAGCAGGTTTACACCAGGTCCACCGGCGTCCTGCCTGAAAAAAAAGCATCCAGATTGTCGAGCGCGCGAAAGCCCATTGCATCTCGGGTCTTGCGCGTTGCGCTGCCGATATGGGGGAGCATGAAGATATTCTCATGTGCCGCAAAAGCCGGATTGCCGCCCGGTTCGACCTGAAAGCAGTCAAGCCCTGCCGCCGCGATGTGACCGCTTTCGATTGAGGCCAGCAAGGCATCTTCATCCACGAGTGCTCCACGCGCGCTGTTCACCAGAATGGCGCCTTTGGGCAACAGCGCAAGACGCTCCGCATTCATCAGATTGGTGGTCATGGGTGTCGCGGGGCAGTGCAGCGACAGGAAGTCCGCGACACCGAGCAGGGATTCGACACTGTCGTGGTATGTCGCGCCATGGGCCTCATCGGATCGGAGTGCAGAGCGGTTGTGGTAGTGGATTTCCATGTCGAAACCGCGCGCCTTGGCCGCAAAGGCACGCCCGACGCGGCCCATACCGATAATCCCCAGACGCGCGCCGGTGACCTGCGTGCCGACCATGAAGGAGGGTGACCAGAAATCCCACGCGCCTGTGCGCACGATCCTGTCGCCCTTTACGGCATGGCGGGCCGCACCCAGCATCAGCAACATGGCAAGTTCCGCCGTCGCGTCCGACAGCACGTCGGGCGTGTTTGTGACGGTGATCCCGCGCGCTTTCAGGGCGGGAAGATCGCAGTGGTCGACGCCGACGGAATGATTGGCGATGATTTTCAGGCGCGGGTCGAGCTTTTTGGCGACATCCGCGCTGAAATGCTCGGAATGGCACGGAATGATGGCATCAAACTCGGCGCTCGCCTTGATCAGGTCTTCCGCGTTGCCGGGTGTGTCGTCATAGTTGACGACGGTGTCATAGTCGCGCTGCGCCCTCTCGAGCGTCGCATCGGACAGGCGGCGGGTTATCCAGAGGCGTGGCTTGGCCATGCTCACTTCTTTCTGATGCACTCGTCCCAGTAGTCATAGATCGCCATGGCACAGACGACGATGACAATGACCATGAAGGGAAAGCCGCCCCAGAAGCCAGCGAACCCGGTGGAAATGCTGTGCGAAAGTTCGCCCACGAAAATGATGAGCAAGGCGGTTCCGATGAGCCCCACAATCAGCTTGACGGTGTATGACATGTCAATGTCCTTTCGTTCACGCAGCCGAGGCCGCAAGAGTATTCTGGCACCAACGGGCCGTCCTGAGCAACCTGTCGTCCTTATGCGCCGGGCCGATCAGTTGCACGCCAATGGGCAGCCCCGTTTCGCCAACGAGCAGCGGCAGCGTGATGCAAGGCAGTCCCGCCAGCGTCCACAGGGTACAAAAGATCGGATCACCCGTCCCACCGCCGAAACGCGGCGCCTCGCCAGCTGCGGACGGTGCGATGATGGCATCGAATTCCGTAAAGAAATCCGCAAAGAACTTCTCTGCCGATGTCTTGACCGCCAGCGCGTCCTCGTATTCCGCTCTGCCGATCTGGCGGGCTCTGGTGATGACGGGCTTCAGCGTATCGCTGATGAGGTCCCAATGGGTGTCGAAGACATCCGCCTGATGCTGCGCGATTTCATATTCATGGATCCGCGCCTGCACCGCGACAAGTTCGCCCAGCTGGTCAGCCGGGTCCATCCTCGACACGCGCTCGCCAAGAATTTCCATGACACCTTCGAGACCGTCGCGGGCTGCGTCGGACAAACGGTCATTGAAGGGCAGGTTGAACCAGACAAGGTCCGGTTCAATCGGGGCATCAGCACGAGCTCCGTTCAGCATCGCGGGACGCGCATGCGCAAAGCTTTCCGGATCGCGTTGATCATAGCAGCTTATGGCGTCGGCCAGCAGCGCTGCGTCCTCGAGCGTGCGCGCGAAGGTGCCAAGCTGATCGAGAGAGACCGAGGTCTGCAACACCCCTGTCCGCGAAATCGTGCCGCGGGTCGGCTTGAAGCCGAAGGTTCCGCAAAACGAGGCCGGGCGGATGACCGATCCGTTGGTCTGCGTGCCGACGGCCAGCGGCACGTGGCCGGCGGCAACAGCGGCGGCCGAACCGCTGGAAGAGCCGCCGGGCGAGTGGTTTTCGTTATGCGGGTTGCGGGTTTCATTGGCATGCACGAAGGCCAGTTCCGTCGTCACGGTCTTGCCCATGATGACGGCGCCCGCTTCGCGCAGCATCTCGACGACCCGCGCGTCCTGATCCGGCTGGCGTCCGGCAAAGATCGGCGTGCCGCGCTCGGTTGGCATGTCGCGCGTATCGATGATGTCTTTCAGTCCAACGGGCAGCCCGTGCAAAGGCCCCGTGGCAAGCCCGCTCTGCCGGAGGCGATCACATTCGGCCGCCTGCGCCAGGGCAGCATCCGGATCCAGATGAGCCCAAGCCCGTATTGTTCCGTCCGTTTCCGCGATCCGGTCGAGACAGGATTGGACCAGTTGAACGGATTTCAGCTGTCCGGAGGCGATATAAGACGCCGCCTCCGTCGCACTCAGACTGTGCGGTTTGATTTTCATGGAATATAGGGTCCGAACAAGTAGTCAGGGAACCACAAGGCAATGCCGGGGAACTGATACATCAGCACCATCGTGAGGATGACGATGCCCAGATACGGCATGATCCCGCGGAAAATCTGCATCAGTTCGATCTGCTTCTTGAGCACCCCTTTGAGGTAATACGCCGACATGGCCATCGGCGGGGTCAGGAAGGAAGTTTGCAGGTTCAGGGCCACGAGCATCGCGAAGAAATATGGGTTCACGCCAAAGACTTCGAGCAATGGCAGGAAGATCGGCACGAAAATGATGAGGATCTCCGACCACTCCAGCGGCCAGCCCAACAGGAAGATGATGACCTGCGCGAGGATCAGGAACTGCCAGGGCTCCAAGTCCATGCCGCCCACCCAATCAGCGATGATGTCATGCCCGCCGAGGTATGAGAACACTGATGCAAAGGTCCATGAACCCACGAAGAGCCAGCAGACCATCGCTGTTGCCTTGGCCGTCAGAAACACGCTTTCCTTGAGCTTGGTCCAGGTCATGGAGCGGTAAAGAACGGCCAGCACCATGCCGCCCAGAGCCCCCATCGCAGCAGCTTCGGCCGGGGTGGCGAGGCCGCCGAGGATGGAGCCCAGAACCAGCATGATGAGCACCGTGAGCGGCACGAAGCTCACCAGAAGGTTCCAGTAGATCTGCCTTGGCGGCGGGATGTCGTCCATGTCCGGTTTCGGTGCGAGCGCCGGGTTCAGCCAGACGCGGAAAATCACGTAGACAATGTAAAGGCCGGCCAGAAGAAGCCCGGGGAACACCGCAGCCGCATAGAGCCGCAAGGGAGACAGGTCAGCGATGGCAGAGTAGACGATTAGCATGATCGACGGCGGGATCAGGATGCCGAGCGTGCCTCCCGCGCAGATCACGCCGGAGGCGAAGCTCTTGTTGTAATTCGCGTTGGCCATGGCCGGGAAGGCCAAGAGCCCCATCAGGGTGACAACAGCCCCCACGATCCCCGAAGCTGTGGAAAAGACAGCGCAGGTCAAAAGGGCCGCGATCGCAAGGCTGCCCGGCAGGTTCCGCGCGGCCTGGTAAAGCGAGAAAAAGAGCTTGTCGACGATGTTGGCACGCTCCACCACGTACCCCATGAACAGGAACAGCGGGATGGCGACCAGCGTCGGGTTCTCCATCACCGAATAGGTGTTCTGGTTCAGCAGGTAGAAGATATTGTTGTTGAAGATGTCGCTGAAACTTTCGAGGGGACCGCCATGATAATAGGCGTAATAGCCAAAGCCCACGCCCATCGCGAGTAGGGTGAAGGCAATCGGAAAACCAAGCAGAACCAGCAGGATAAACAGGCCCAGCATCAGAAGGGCGACTTCGGGATTTGTCATCTTTTTATCTTTCTTGACGCTTGAGCGTTATTGTTTCTCTGCCGGATGGATGGCGGCGATTTCTTCCAGATCCGCCTCGGAAAGAAGATCCTCGGTCTCCTTCACGTCGGCCAGCCGCTCGGGCCAGATACCGGTGCGCATCGCGCTGACGCAGCGAACCAGTTCAGCAAAGCCCTGAACCAGCAGCAGCGCGCCTGCTACGGGTATGAGCGATTTGAAGAAATAGATCTGGATGCTCGCAGGGCTGTTGAAGCTCACTTCCTTGTAGCGCCAGCTGTCTGCTGCGATTTCGTAGCCGAACCACACCAGCGCCAGGACACCGGGGAAGAAGAAGAGAAAATAGAGCAGGAAGTCCAGGCCGGCCTGCACTTTGACCGGTAGCAACCGATAGACGACATCCGCGCGGACATGGGTGTCCTGTGCCAAAGCATAGGCGCCGCACATCAGAAAGAGCGCGCCGTACATCTGTATCATCATGTCGAAGGCCCAGACCGTCGGCGCATTGAGCACGTATCGCACGAAGACCTCGTAGGAGACCGACAGCGTCAGGATCAGGATGCACCACCCGAAAGCCCGACCCACCCAAAGGCTCAGACCTTCTATCGCGTGAACAAATTTCATCTTGTTTTCGTCCCTCTAGCAAACAGACGCGCGAATGACTTGCACACCATGTTTGGCAGAAAAAAGTCCGGGCACCGTCACGGTGCCCGATCTTGTCTTCGCTTGAGTCGGTTTTAGCCGAAGTAGTGATTGTACGCCAGCTTGTAGTCCGGCTGGTTCAGGTTCAGGTATCCCATAACCTCTTTCGCATATTTCTTCTGCGATTCCATAACCTTCGCAAAGAACGGATCTTCTTCTGCGATCCGCGCGGTCACGACGTCCCAGGCTTCAAGTTGCGCAGCCATCACCGAGTCCGGCGTGCGGTAGACGCTCACGCCATCCTGCTCCTGAAGCTTGATGAGATCGTCCGAGTAGCGCTTGGTGTTGCCCCAGTAGAAACCTGAGTTCTCCGCCATGGACGCGTTTCTGATGATCGCCTTGTGGTCGTCGGACAGCGCGTTGAACTTGTCCTTGTTGATCGTGACCTCGAAGAACTCCTGGCTCTGGTGGTAGGAGGCCAGCATGTAGGTCTTGGAGACGTCCTGCATCCCGAAGTCACGGTCGGAGGTCGGGTTGTTGAATTCCGCCGCGTCGATCAGGCCGGACTTCATGGCGGGCTGGATTTCGCCGCCGGGAAGCTGCACGACGGACATCCCCATTTCCAGCAGAACGTCCGCTGCCAGGCCAACCGTGCGGTACTTGAGACCCTGCATCTGCGCCGCGTCCGTGATCGGCTCCTTGAACCAGCCCAGCGGCTGGGCGGGCATCGGCGAGTTGAAGAAAGACACGACGTTCAGGCGCAGGTTTTCCATCAACTCATCAAAGAGCTCCTGGCCGCCGCCGGCATATACCCAGCCCAGCACTTCCTGGCTCGACCAGCCA
>JASFFN010000061.1:0-7624 GCA_050124275.1 Roseobacter sp.
TTGAACTGAGAGGAACGCGAGTCAGACATGACAAAAGAAAAGTGGGGACAGCTGAGGCAGAGACTGCTCACAAGAGTAGGCCAAAACAATTACACGAACTGGATCGAGCCGATAGAGTTCGGCAACTCCGTCGATGGCGTCGCAACGTTCGAAGTGCCGACGAGTTTCCTGGGGAACTATGTCAGCCAGAACTTTGCAGACCTGATTCTGCACGAGGTCCGCGCCGAAGATCCCAGAATACGACGGCTGCAGTTCTCCGTACCGGCGCATGTCAACTCCGGCAGACGCGCTCCTGAAAAAATACCGAACCAGACGCCCAGAACTACGGCATCGAATTTGGCAACTGCTCCGCTCGATGCACGCTTTACCTTCGACAATTTCATTGTGGGCAAACCGAACGAACTGGCCCATGCCGCTGCCAAACGCGTCGCCGAGGGCGGCCCGGTGACCTTCAATCCGCTGTTTCTGTATGGCGGTGTCGGGCTGGGCAAGACGCACCTCATGCATGCAATTGCACATGAGCTGCGCATCAAACGTCCCGAAATGAATGTGCTCTATCTTTCCGCGGAGCAGTTCATGTACCGCTTTGTCCAGGCGCTGCGCGACCGCAAGATGATGGATTTCAAAGAGATTTTCCGGTCCGTCGACGTTCTGATGGTTGATGACGTGCAATTCATCGCGGGCAAGGACAGCACGCAGGAAGAGTTCTTCCACACGTTCAACGCGCTCGTCGATCAGAACAAGCAGATCATCATCTCGGGCGACCGGGCACCCGGCGAGATAAAGGATATGGAAGAGCGGGTGAAATCCCGTCTCCAGTGTGGTCTGGTTGTGGATTTGCATCCCACCGACTACGAACTGCGTCTGGGCATTCTGCAGAGCAAGGTCGAACAGCAGCGCCGGAATTATGCGGATCTCGAGATCAAAGATGGGGTTCTGGAGTTTCTGGCGCACCGTATCTCCACGAACGTCCGCGTTCTGGAAGGTGCGCTGACGCGGCTCTGCGCCTTTGCCTCGCTGGTGGGCCGGGAAATCGATATGGAACTGACACAGGACTGTCTTTCCGACGTTCTGCGCGCGTCAGAGCGCAAGATTACCGTCGAGGAAATCCAGCGCAAAGTCTCGGATCATTACAACATTCGCCTGTCCGACATGATCGGGCCAAAACGTTTGCGCACCTATGCGCGCCCCCGGCAGGTGGCGATGTATCTGTGCAAGAAAATGACGTCGCGCTCCTTGCCAGAGATCGGACGGCGGTTCGGCGGCCGGGACCATACGACGGTCATGCATGGTGTGAAGCGCATCGAAGAGCTGAAAACGCAGGATGGACAGATCGCCGAGGATCTCGAACTGCTGCGCCGCGCTCTCGAAGAGTGAGAATTTCGGGGTCCGGAGCGTTGTAAGAACACTGCGGACCTTGACGCTCCCCGCTTATCCTACGACAAATCCACAAAAGGCTTGTGAAGTCGGCCAAACAGGGTAATTTGCCTGTCCCGACGGTGGATTAGGAAGTGGCACAATGAAGATCAGCATCGAACGCGCGGACCTGCTCAAGGCCGTGTCTCAGGCACAGTCCGTGGTTGAGCGCCGCAACACGATTCCCATACTGGCAAACGTGCTCATCGAAGCGGAGGGGAGCGATGTCACGTTTCGCGCAACCGATCTGGACATCGAAGTCGTGGACAGGGCACCGGCTCAGGTGGAACGCGCGGGCGCAACCACGGTTTCGGCCACGACGCTGCATGAGATTGCGCGCAAGTTGCCGGATGGCGCGTTGGTGACGCTGACCGCCGATAGCGCGACCGGCCGGCTGACCGTCGAAGCGGGCAGATCGAACTTTTCGCTCGCAACCCTGCCCAAAGAAGACTTTCCGATCATGGCCTCGTCCGAATACGAGTCGAATTTTACAGCGGATGCACCGGCCTTGCGGCGCCTTTTCGACAAATCGAAGTTCGCGATCTCGACCGAAGAGACGCGCTATTACCTCAACGGCGTCTACATGCACGTGGCGGACGCCGATGGCGGTCGTACCCTGCGATGCGTTGCCACGGACGGTCATCGGCTGGCGCGGATCGATGCCAACCTTCCCGAAGGCGCAGAGGACATGCCCGGTGTGATCGTGCCGCGCAAGACCGTGAACGAACTGGGCAAGCTTCTCGACGATGACGACGCGAAGATCGCCGTTTCCGTGTCCGAGACGAAAGTGCGTTTTGCGACGCCCGAAATCACACTGACCTCAAAGGTCATTGATGGCACGTTCCCGGATTACACGCGCGTCATTCCGCAGGGCAATACGCGCAAACTCGAAGTCGACGCCAACGATTTCGCCAAGGCGGTGGACCGGGTCGCGACGGTCAGCTCGGAACGTTCAAGGGCCGTAAAGCTGCAACTGGACGAAGACCGGCTGGTTCTGTCGGTGAACGCCCCGGACAGCGGTGCAGCCGAAGAGGAACTGGCCGTGGCCTATGGCGACGAGCGTCTCGAGATCGGTTTCAACGCGAAGTATCTGCAGGAAATAGCAAGTCAGGTCGATCGCGAAAACGCCGTGTTTTTGTTCAACTCCTCGGGCGATCCGACCCTGATGCGCGAAGGCAACGACCAGACGGCCGTTTACGTCGTCATGCCTATGCGCGTGTAGCTCCGGACACGTTTTCGGGTTTATCAGGTCAAAGAAAGGGCCGGCCGTGGCGCTTTGCCTGACCGAACTGACGCTGTCGCACTTTCGCTCTCACCGCCTTGCGAGGCTAAGGCTCGATCATCGGCCCATCGCGCTCTTTGGCGACAATGGCGCCGGTAAGACCAATATTCTCGAAGCCGTGTCGCTTTTTTCGCCCGGGCGCGGCCTGCGCCGCGCCAGCGCGCAGGACATGACCCGCAGGCCCGAAGCTGTGGGCTGGAAGCTGACCGGCATTCTGCAATCCCTGGGTCGGATGCACGAGATCGAGATCTGGTCCGAAGACGGATCCGCGCGGCAAGTCAGGATCGACGGGAAAGCCGCCGCGCAAACGGCGCTGGGGCGGGTCGCCCGCGTGTTGTGGCTGATCCCGGCCATGGATCGTTTATGGATCGAGGGCGCCGACGGCAGGCGCCGTTTTCTGGACCGCATGACGCTCAGCTTCGAACCGTCGCATGCAGAGGCCACGCTGACCTACGACAAAGCCATGCGCGAGCGTAACCGGTTGCTGAAGGACATGGTCCGCGAGCCGTCATGGTATCTTGCCCTGGAGGCACAAATGGCCGAGGCGGCGATCGCCATTGACCGCAACCGGCGGGTGACCCTGGCGCAGATAGAGGCCGCGCAGGTGGACGCGACCACTGCCTTCCCCGCAGCGTCGTTGGAACTGGTCCATAGTGAGCTTGACCTCCCGCAGAATGTCGAAGATCTGCAAGATGCTTTTGCCGCTTTTCGTGCGCGCGATCTGTCGGCCGGACGCACCCTGATCGGACCGCACCGTGCCGATCTGATCGGTTGTTATGCGGCCAAAGGCGTTCCGGCAAAGGACTGCTCTACCGGCGAACAGAAGGCGCTTCTCGTCTCGTTGATCCTGGCCAATGCGCGCGCACTGTCGCGGGAGTTTGGCGCTCCTCCCATTTTGCTGCTGGACGAAGTCGCAGCGCATCTGGATGCAAACCGGCGGGCGGCGCTTTATGACGAGATCGTTGCACTGGGCGCGCAGGCCTGGATGACGGGCACCGAGAAAGGGCTTTTCGACACGATGGGTCACCGTGCTCAATATCTTGAAGTCAGCGAAGTGGGTGGCCTCTCGACCGTGAACAGCGCATGACGATTTCATTTGGCGAATTGATCCTGTACTGCGGCGCGTTGGTGATCCTGTTCCTGACCCCGGGGCCTGTCTGGCTCGCCCTGATGGCCCGCGCGCTCTCGGGCGGATTTGCGGGCGCCTGGCCGCTGGCCTTCGGCGTGGCGATTGGCGATATCCTCTGGCCACTCGTCGCTATTTTGGGAATTTCCTGGATTGTTTCCGTTTTCGACATCTTCATGACCGTTCTTCGTTTCGTCGCGTGTGGCGTATTCATCGGTATGGGTGTGTTGTTGATCCGCCATGCCGGTCAGAAGATAAGCACCGACAGCCGGCTGGCGCGCCCGGGCCTGTGGGCCGGATTTACAGCAGGCGTTGTCGCCATTCTGGGAAATCCCAAAGCGGTTTTGTTTTACATGGGCGTGCTGCCCGGGTTTTTCGATCTCAGGAACGTCACCCGCCTCGACATGGTGCTTATCATCGGCGCTTCGGTCGCAATCCCGCTGATCGGGAACCTTATGCTCGCGGCGGGCGTTGGCCGCATCCGCAGTTTCATCACAAGGCCCGAGACGCTGAAACGCATCAATGTCGGCTCTGGGATGCTGCTTGTTCTGGTGGGATTTCTGATCCTCCTGATCTGACACAAAATGTTGTGTCCCTGCGTGACATTGCCGCAATAAAATCGTATAAATTCAAGAAAATACGAAGGTATGAGCAAATGTCCGATACTGAGCAGGCCCGGGAAGAGTACGGCGCCGATTCCATCAAGGTTCTCAAGGGCTTAGAGGCCGTTCGCAAGCGGCCCGGCATGTACATCGGAGACACTGACGACGGCTCCGGTCTGCATCACATGGTCTATGAAGTCGTCGACAACGGTATCGACGAGGCGCTTGCCGGTCACGCAGACGCGGTTACCGTCACGATTCATGCCGACAGCTCGGTTTCCGTGGCTGACAACGGGCGCGGTATTCCGGTGGGCATTCACGAGGGAGAGGGCGTCTCGGCCGCCGAGGTCATCATGACGCAACTGCATGCGGGCGGGAAATTCGACAGCAATTCCTACAAGGTGTCCGGCGGGCTGCACGGCGTGGGCGTCTCGGTGGTGAACGCGCTGTCGGACTGGCTGGAGTTGCGCATCTGGCGCGAAGGGAAAGAGCACATCGCACGGTTCGAGGGCGGTTTTACCACCAAGCATCTCGAAGTGGTGGGCGAGACGGACCGAACCGGCACAGAGGTCCGTTTCATGGCTTCGACGAATACTTTCTCCAATATCAACTACTCCTTCGAGACACTCGAGAAGCGTTTGCGCGAGTTGGCGTTTCTGAACTCCGGCGTCCGGATCATTCTGGTGGACGAACGGCCGGCGGAGCCGCTGCGGTCCGAACTGTACTACGAAGGCGGTGTGAAAGAGTTCGTGAAATACCTCGACCGCCACAAGACGCCCGTGATGCCCGAGCCGATCTTCATCGCCGGCGAACGCGACGACATCGGCATCGAGGTCGCGATGTGGTGGAACGACAGCTATCACGAGAACGTTCTGCCCTTTACCAACAACATCCCCCAGCGGGATGGCGGAACGCATATGGCAGGCTTTCGCGGCGCACTGACGCGCACCATCAACAACTACGCCCAGTCCAGCGGAATCGCGCGCAAGGAAAAAGTCAGCTTTACCGGCGACGACGCGCGCGAGGGGCTGACCTGCGTGCTGTCGGTGAAAGTGCCCGATCCGAAATTCTCATCCCAGACGAAGGACAAGCTGGTCTCCTCCGAGGTGCGTCCGGCGGTCGAAGGGCTGATGAACGAGAAGCTGGCCGAATGGTTCGAAGAAAACCCCAACGAGGCCAAGATCGTCGTGGGCAAGATCATCGAAGCGGCACTGGCGCGCGAAGCCGCGCGCAAGGCCCGCGACCTGACCCGGCGCAAGACGGCGATGGACGTGAACTTCCTTGCCGGCAAGCTCAAGGATTGCTCGGAAAAAGATCCGTCCAAGACCGAGGTGTTCCTCGTGGAGGGCGACAGCGCCGGCGGGTCCGCGCAAACCGGGCGTGACCGGCAGACACAGGCAATCCTGCCGCTCAAGGGAAAAATCCTGAACGTCGAGCGCGCGCGGTTCGACCGCATGCTGGGCTCACAGGAAATCGGCAACCTCGTCATGGCACTGGGCACTGGCATCGGTCGGGACGAATTCGACATCAGCAAGCTGCGCTACCACAAGATCGTCATCATGACAGACGCCGATGTGGACGGCGCGCACATCCGGACGCTTCTTCTGACCTTTTTCTACCGTCAGATGCCCGAACTGATCGAGCACGGGCATCTCTATATCGCGCAACCGCCCCTCTACAAGGTGACCCGCGGCAAGTCCGAAGTCTACCTCAAGGACGAGGCCGCGATGGAGGATTACCTGATCCAGCAGGGCATCGACGGTGCGATGTTGCGTCAGGGGAACGGAGAGGAAATCACCGGGCAGGACCTCGCTCGCGTGGTCGAGATGGCGCGGCAATTGCGCCGCGTCCTCGAGGCCTTCCCGACCCATTATCCCCGTCACATTCTGGAACAGGCCGCCATCGCCGGTGCTTTTGCGCCCGGTGCGGTCGATGCGGACCTGCAGGGCGTGGCGGACAAGGTGGCGGACCGGCTGAACCTGATCGCTCTGGAATACGAACGCGGCTGGCAGGGCCGGATCACGCAGGATCATGGCATTCGTCTGGCCCGCATCCTGCGTGGTGTCGAAGAGGTTCGCACATTGGACGGTCGCATCCTGCGCGGCGGGGAAGCGAACCGCAGCGGCACCTTCACCCAGCATCTGCAAGAGGTCTATGACCTTCCGGCGACACTGGTCCGCAAGGACCGCACGCAACACATCCACGGCCCGATGGACCTGCTGGACGCGATTCTGGAAGAGGGCGAGAAAGGCCTTTCGCTGCAACGCTACAAGGGTCTGGGCGAAATGAACCCCGACCAGTTGTGGGAAACCACGCTGGATCCGGATGCGCGGACCCTTCTGCGGGTCAAGGTCGAGGACATGGCCGAGGCAGATGATCTCTTCACCAAACTCATGGGCGACGTGGTCGAACCGCGCCGCGAGTTCATTCAGCAAAATGCCCTGACCGTGGAAAACCTCGATTTCTGATCACCAAAAAGAGGCGTGCTGGCGTCTCGTGTCAGCTCGTCTGCGCAACCGACTTCCGGAAAAGCACGAGGCTCATTGCCATCAGCAGAGATCCCAGCAGAGCCATCCACAAAAACTCCGGCCAGATCGTCTCGATACCCGCGCCCTTGAAAACGATCGCCTGACTGGCGGCCATGTAATGCCGCGAAGGCAGAATGAGAGTGCCCGCCTGCAGCCATACCGGCTGTCCCTCGATGGGTGTTTCGCCCCCGGAGAGCATCAACATCGGCAGCACGGTCAGCATCACCAGAAGCGCGAATTGCGCCATGGATCGGGCGATCGTCGCCAGAAAGACGCCCAGCGCCGTCGCCGTGAAGAGAAAGAGCGCCGTGCCCAGCAAAAAGAGCGCGGTGGAACCAGCGATATGGATGTCTAGGACTCCCTGCATCACAAAGCTCAGCGACAGCCCGGCGGCAACCAGCACGACCGCCGCATTCGCCCAGATCTTTGCCGCGGCGATGTCGAACGGGGTGATCGGCATCGCCAGCAAATGCTCGATCGTGCCATGCTCGCGCTCGCGGATCATGGCGGCGCCGGTGAGAATGGTCGTCAGCCACATGATCTGACCGATCAGCGCCACCATACCGGCAAAGCGCACGGTATCCCGGTTCGGATTGAACGCGCTGCGCAGGATGATGTCGACCGGCGGCGGGGCACCGAGCGCCGTTTCCGACGAGAACCTGCGTATTTC
>JASFFN010000062.1:0-7613 GCA_050124275.1 Roseobacter sp.
AATGCCGATGGTCGCGCCGGACTTCAGCGGGTCAGGCATCTTCGGGTTCCTCGGGGATCGAGGCGGACAGGGCCGCGCGCCAGTCGTCCAGCCTCTGTGCCAGCGCCTTGTCCTGCAGCGCGAGGATACCCGCCGCCATGAGGCCGGCATTCGCCGCGCCCGCGGCCCCGATGGCCATGGTCGCCACAGGGTATCCCCGCGGCATCTGGACAATCGAATAAAGCGAATCCACCCCGGACAGAGCCTTGGTCTGGACGGGCACGCCGATTACCGGCAGGCGCGTCTTGGAGGCCATCATTCCCGGCAAATGCGCCGCCCCGCCCGCGCCCGCGATGATGACCTGCAGCCCGCGGTCCGCGGCACTTATGCCGTAGTCCCACAAACGATCCGGGGTCCTATGGGCCGAGACGATGCGTTTTTCATAAGAAACACCAAGCGTATCAAGGATTTCCGCGGCTTCGCGCAAAGTGGGCCAGTCAGACTGACTGCCCATTATGATCCCGACGCGGGGAGTTGTCATCTTGTGGGCCCCTTCAGCCTGATCTTCGGAGAGCGGCACTATAGTCAACGCCGCCCGATGCGCAATGCAAGAGGTTCTGCGTCAGGCGATGATATCCGGGGTGAGCCGGTCTTCGATCAGCGCGATCCTGTCTTTCAGCAGAAGTTTGCGCTTTTTCAGACGTCGCAGGGTCAACTGATCCGCGGTACCTGTCTCCGCCAAGGCGTGAATGGCATCGTCAAGATCGCGATGTTCGCGCTTGAAAACAGCCAACTCGACACGCAACACCTCATCCGTTTTCATAGACAGATCAGAAGGAGCATTCATGTTTTACTGATTCCGCTGTTTCAGATCAGGGCATGATACCCAAAAAGCCTTTGACCGCATAGCCCTTGCGTCGTCGTCGAAGCGTCCCCATATTCTCGTCAAAGGCCGCCGTTTCGGGACCTTACACAGACTGTCGCTTGATGGATAAGGACGTGTCGCATGACAAAAATGACGCTTGCTTCATACCCGCATATGCTGGGGTTTGAACAGCTTGAACGGTTGCTGGAACGCACGGCGAAATCCGGCAACGACGGTTACCCTCCGTTTAATATCGAACAGACCTCGGACTATTCGTATCGCATAACGCTGGCTGTTGCCGGTTTCGGCGAAGAGGACCTGTCGATCACGGTGGAGGACCGGCAGCTGGTCATCCGGGGCAGTCAGATCGATGACAGTGAAGGCCGCGTCTTTCTGCATCGGGGCATCGCAGCCCGGCAATTTCAGCGCAGCTTTGTACTCGCCGACGGCGTCGACGTCGGGGAGGCGGTCATCGAAAACGGTCTGCTTCACGTAGATCTGAGCCGCGAAAAACCGCAATCCGTCGTCAAGACGATCAACATAAAAAAGGGGTAAGAGGATGCAAGAACCATTTGATGCAATGCCGAATGACAAGCGTATCGTTTACGTCAAAACGGTTGACGTGACGGATTTGCCATCGGAAGTGCAGGGCAAAATCGCAGGGTTGGAACAGCTGTACGCGGTGCACGACAGTGAAGGCCAGCAACTGGCACTGGTCGCGGACCGAAAGCTGGCTTTCCGTCTGGCCCGGCAGAACGATTACGCGCCGGTGGCCGTGCACTGATTTCGCGTTCAGAAAGCAAGTTGAACGGGCTGCGGTGTATGCCGTGGCCCCGTTTTTTCAAACACGGCGGAACACGACCGGCAGTCCGCCTTTCGGCTTCGGAATCGGCATCCGGCACCACTCCGGCGCTCCTTTAGGCAGGTGCACGCGACGTTGCCTCAACAGCGTTGCCACGAAGAGTTTCACCTGCATCGCCGCGAAATGCATGCCGAGGCACTTGTGCGCGCCGCCTCCAAAGGGTGACCATGCAAAGCGGTGCACGCGGTCTTCGGCGCGTTCCGGCGAAAAGCGATCGGGATCAAACTCGTTCGGATTCGAGAACAACTCCGGCGACAGCATCGTTACACCCGGGTTCAGCGACAGCGAGGTGCCCGCCGGGATATCGTAGCCTTTCCAGGTGAAATCCTGCAGAGCCATTCTGGGAATGAAAGGCACCGGGGGCACCAGCCTCAGCGCTTCGCGAAACACCTTGTCGGTCTCAATCATCCGGCCCAGGGCGTCTTCGTCCAGTTCTCCGTCCCCCAGACCTGCCACTTCATGGATCAGGCGTTCCTGCCAGTCGGGATACGTGCCGAGCGCCGCCAGCATCACCGTGAGGGATGTGGCCGTCGTGTCGTGGGCGGCCATGATGAGCAGATTGAACTGGTCGAGTATCTCTTGCTCGCTCCAGCTTTGCCCGTCTTCGTCTTTTGCCAGGCACATTTGCGAAAAGAAGTCGTCTCCCCCGGTCTCACGCCGTTCGGCAATCATGGACCGGAAGGTGCTGCACAAAAAGTTGCGCCCCCGAATACCGTGCCACATGGGCGTAAGGGGAATGGCTTGCCGGATCAGTGTGACCGAGGCCCGAATCTCGTTTGTGATCGCCTTGTTGATTTTCTTTGCCAGATCGCCGTCCAGGGGCAACCCCATGAAAACGGCCCCTCCCATGCGCAGGGTCAGGTCCTTTATGGCGGCGTAGAAATCAAAAGGCTCGTCTTCGGGCCAAGACGCCAGCAGATCGTGCATGATCGACCCCATGCGGATACGATAGTCCCGGATGGCCGTGGCCCGGAAGGCCGCCATCATGATGCGCCGGTTCTGACGATGCGTTTCAAAGTCCTGCAGGATCAGCCCGCCGGGATATATGCGTTGCAAGGCATCCCAACCGCCAGACGACGAAAAGATCTTCTCCTTGTCCAGCAGTACATATTCCAAAGCCTCTGGTCCGCACAGGTTGACGCGCCAGACGCCGAGCATTTTCGTCTTGTATACAGGCCCGTAGCGCCGGATGTACTCTTGCTGGGTGCCGTAGCTGTCTTTGGCAATCGCAAGCGTGTGGCCGATGACAGGCGGTGTCGGCGGGCCCGGGATATGGGCCAGAGCAGCTCTCGTTGGCATGAATAACCTCGCTTGAAACGGTGGTGACTGACCGCGTGCAGGGGCAGCGCTTCAAGCGTTATCCATCAGGGCGATGAGAGGTCTGTTAAAGGACCGTACGCAGGCAACACCTCAAGGAATGTGCCGAGGTGTTGCCTTCATTCCGCTGCAGCGGCCGCCGCAGGCGTTTCGTTCTCCGCCAGGAACCGTTCCGCCTCCAGAGCGGCCATGCAGCCCATGCCGGCGGATGTGACGGCCTGCCGGTACTTGTGGTCGGTCAGGTCGCCGGCGGCAAAGACCCCCGGAATAGAGGTTTCAGTGCTGTCCGGTTTGGTGACGACATAGCCGCCCATGTGGGTCTCAAGCACATCCTTGACCAGTTCGTTGGCCGGAGCATGTCCGATCGCGACAAAAACGCCTTTTGCGGGAATTTCCGTTATTTCGCCTGTCTTGGTGTGTTTCAGGCGGACTGCTTCGACACCCAACGGATCTTCGGTGCCCACGACCTCTTCAAGTACGTGAAACCAGAGTGGTTCGATTTTCGGGTTCTTCATCAGCCGGTCGATCAGGATTTTCTCTGCCCGCAGCTCGTCACGACGGTGCACGAGCGTCACTTTGGAAGCGAAATTGGTCAGGAAAAGAGCTTCTTCCACCGCCGTGTTGCCGCCACCGATCACGACGATTTCCTGCCCCCGATAGAAAAAGCCATCGCATGTCGCGCAGGCCGAGACGCCAAACCCCTTGAATTTTTCCTCGGATGGCAGGCCGAGCCACTTCGCACGGGCCCCTGTCGCCAGAATGACCGCCTCTGCGACATAGGTCGTGCCACTGTCGCCTTTCGCTACGAACGGACGTTTCTCGAGGTTCAGTTCAGTGATGATGTCGCCGATGATTTCCGTGCCGACCGCCTGTGCATGTTCCTGCATGCGGATCATCAGGTCCGGCCCCTGTACCTCAGTGTCGCCGGGCCAGTTTTCGACCTCGGTTGTCGTGGTCAGTTGCCCGCCGGGCTCGATACCCTGCACCAGAATGGGTTCGAGCATGGCGCGGCTGGCATAAACGGCCGCCGTGTAGCCGGCAGGTCCGGAGCCGATGATTAGAACGCGAGTGTGCCGAGTATCGCCCATGAGAATCCCCAGTTTCGGTCAGTGCAATTCCAACCGATATATAGCCGTCCCGCGCAGTCTTAAACCCCTTGTGTGCAGGGCAGTGTGGCCCAACTGCGCGTGCCCTGCTTCAAATGTCGAGAAAGAATGTTGCGGCCATGTGAAACAATATTGCGCACATGCCGGGGTTTGTTATAATTATGCGAAAATTACACGGAGAATTCGCCCGGATGCGCTTAGACCCGATAGATCGCAAGATTCTTGCAGAATTGCAGGCCGACGGCCGTATGACAAACGTTGAATTGGCCAAGCGCGTGGGAATTTCCGCGCCACCTTGTCTGCGTCGCGTGCGTGCGCTCGAAGATGCGGGATACATCAAGGGATACCACGCCGACGTGGACGCGCGTGAACTTGGCTTCGAGGTGCAGGTCTTTGCCATGGTCGGCTTGACAAGTCAGGCAGAAGCAGACCTCACCGCTTTCGAAAACCGCTGTCGTGCGTGGCCGCTGGTACGCGAGTGCCATATGCTCAACGGCGAAGTCGACTTCATGCTGAAATGCGCCGCGCCCGATCTGTCAAGTTTCCAGAGATTTCTGACTGGAGACCTTCTGACGACGCCGAACGTCGCCAGCGTGAAGACGTCGCTCGTCATACGTGTTGCGAAAGATGAACCTGGCGTGCCTTTTGACGTTCTAGAAGAACGTCTCGCCGCGTCGGCCTGATCGTCCGCGCGTCGCGTTCCTATTCTTCGAAGACTTGTGCGCGTGTATAGGCCATCCCGCCAAGCTTGCTGAGACAATCGACATGCGGGAAAAGCGACAGAAACACACTTCGAAGGGTAGTGGACAAATCCTTGACCGGATTTTCCCCCGGATGATAGCTCTCAACTTCCAACCCGCCGGCGATCATCGCGCTGTGACGGCGCAAGCCGACGTGGAAAAGTCGAACCGGCGTCGGTGGCATGACATCTATGATGTTCACGCCGTCCAGGAAATGGCGGATCGGTGTCAGCATGGGCGTTGACCCCATTGTGCTCTTCAACTCGTAGGGTGTCTGAAGAACGCGTGCCGCGTTCCCGAGGCTGATGTAACTTTCCGGTCTGCTTATGCCGAAGCTGTCCGGCATTACGCGGATCAGGTGCATCTTGTCGCCATGGTCATGGGGCGAAAACGTAGCAGACCCGATCCATGTGACCTGCTCGACTTTGCCATTTGCCGTCATCAGCCAGTCACCCGGTTGCAGGTCTTCGACTGAAATAAATCCATGTTTTGCCTGGAAAACGGTTCCCTGTGCAAATGCGGCAAAGGCTTTGTCGAACTGGGGCAAGGTTGGAATGCGACGTTGGCCGACCAGAATCTGTCCGTCACCGTTCAGTGCTGCGATATCGGCGACACGGACCCCGAAAGCCGGTTTTGGCGGGCGTGGAAATACCAGCCCTTTCCGGTCGTGGATGTCGGGAATCCGGTTCAGCGAGTGCTCGGCGGCAGAAGAGGGTGGGTTCATGGCAAACCTTTCATATACGGACACTATTCATGTCGACCCACACCAACGAACAGGAACAGAAAGCCGCAAAGTTTTTTTACGCTTGACCGTCATTTTTCCGCAGTCAGCGCAAGAGTGTCAAAAAACACGATCAATTGATGGGTATTGGCAGGCTAATTCATTCTGTGGCCTGGCTTTGTTTCCCCGGCATTCACGGGGCGGCCACATTTGGCTGAAAACAGAAACACCCTTCCGGGCGATTCGTCCGGAAGGGTGCAACTTGACCTTTTGGTCTTCGATCTTTGGAGGAGATGAACTTAAGCGGTCTTGCGTTTTTTCTGTTCTTGCTGAGCCCGTTTTTCAATAAAGGCTTTTCTGCGTTGGCCTCGGGCCCATGGCATCATCGTATCATCGGCTTCTGCTGTCTTGAGCACCGAATTTATGAAGCGCGTGTTGGTTCTCATGTTCTCTCACTCTCTTCTGCTCGACACGTGGTTTCAGACACTTGCCTTTTCTCGTTCATGAAATTGTCAGAGCATTCGGGCCGGTTTTGGGCAAAATCGAAAAAAAATTCAAAAAAGTTTCTTCCCGACTTCGAAAACTATGATCGAACTGCCCAATTTGACGTTTCGGCCCGAATATCCCTAATTTTATGGACAATAGTGTCGGGAAATGTCGCGTACGATCATCAATCCTTGTTAATTGTGCACATTGTTGACGTGGCTTGCGGCATTTCCGTGGCGAAGGCCGCCATGTTTCCGCCAAACTTCGAAGGATTTCACAATCTGATCGCGGCAATCAAGCGGCCATAATCCGCCTCTTTTGCGTGCGTCGTGCGGCGGTAAGAGTAAAATCGCTCTGGATCCGAATACGTGCAATGCCGCGTCCATTCCGCGGATCCGATGCCGGCGCGACGCAGCTGGTAAAGCCCGAAGCCGGGAAGGTCAAAGTGAACACGGTCTCCCCGACCATTGGCGAAAAAACGCGCGTAGTCGGCATCTTCCGCAAGGAACAGGTCGAGAAACTCGGGGCCAACTTCGTAAGCGCTTTGCGAGATGCTCGGGCCGATCACGGCGGTGATGTTCTCGCGTGCCGCTCCAAGACTGACCATCGCCGACACCGTCGATTCCAAGATGCCATCCAGTGTGCCGCGCCAGCCTGCATGCGCCGCGCCCACAACCCCTGCATCGGGGTCGGAGAACAGGACGGGCTGGCAATCAGCGGTGAGCACGGAAATGGCCAGGCCCGGCGTTCTGGTCACGAGCGCGTCGGCGCGCAACGGCGTTGTGACCGGTCTATCCACAATCACGGCGTCTGCGGAGTGAACCTGATGCACACCGGTGAGATGATCTGCGGAAACGTTCAGGGCATCGGCGACGCGAGACCGGTTGATTGCCACGATTTCAGTCTGGTCGGAACTGCCCAACCCGCAATTCAATCCCTGGAAAACCCCCGACGAGGCACCGCCACGTCGCGTGAAGAACCCGTGTTGGACGGGTGCCAAGGCATCGGCTCTGAGGATTTCAAGCGTCATTGTTCCAGCCCCGGTGGCGGCGGCTGTCCAGCCGCAAATAGACCAAACACTTTGAACAGGTTTCCCATTTCATCCGGATGCGTCAAGCGCCAATGCGCGCGGATATGCCGATCGAGCGGCTCCCCGTGAAGTTGACCGGCCAGCGCTCTGGCGCGTTGCGTGATGCCAAGCCGTTCAAGAAAGACACCCTGCGGCGTGAGCTTTGTATGGGCGCATCTCGCCGCCCGCGCGATGACTTCGAAGTCGACATGCGCGGTCAGATCGCACGCGCCCGGCGTGTCCAGAACGTCGGTATACCTGTGTGCCTTTACGGCTTGCAGCGTGTCGCCCAGGCTGCGCCAGTCACCATAGTCGACAATCAATCCCGCACCACCGTGCATAGCGATGCGCATGGTGAGTGCATCGACAATCGGCGCAGCCTGAGGTGCATATTCAACGACATCGCCTTCCCTGGTATCCGGCAACCGGTCTGACAATGCGGGAACATCTGTTTCGGGTCCGAGGCCG
>JASFFN010000063.1:0-7552 GCA_050124275.1 Roseobacter sp.
ACCGGTCGCCCAGTTCTTCCTTGATGAGAGCGAGATAGTTGATGGCGTCCTTCGCTTTTGAAATGCCTCCGGCCGGCTTGTAGCCGACCCGATAGCCGGTCCGGTCCTGATAGTCCCGAATTGCGCGGATCATGACAAGCGTCACCGGAAGTGTCGCGTTGACGCTCTCTTTACCGGTGGACGTCTTGATAAAGTCGGCCCCGCCCATCATGCAAACCATCGACGCGCGTGCCACGTTTCGCAGGCTGCCCAATTCTCCCGTGGCCAGAATGGCTTTGACATGCGCGTCACCGCAGGCAGCCCGAAAGGCGCGCATTTCCTCGTAGAGAGCGTCCCAGTTCCCCGACAGCACATGGCGGCGCGAAATGACGATATCAATTTCGTCCGCGCCGGCTTTCACACTTTCCTCGATCTCCGCGACCCGAAGATGGAAAGGTGACAGGCCCGCCGGGAACCCGGTGCTGACTGCAGCTACCGGTATGCCGCTCCCGGCAAGAGCGCGCGTGGCGGCGGGGATCATTTCGTGGTAGACACAGACGGCGCCGGTCGTCAGTTCCGGTACGCCGAGAGCGTCGAGTATTGCCTGAGCAACGGGTTGCCGGGCCTTCGCGCAAAGCCTTGCCACTCGCTGCTCGGTGTCGTCGCCTGACAGCGTCGTGAGGTCGATGCAGGAAACAGCGCGCAGCAGCCAGGCTGCCTGATGGTCCTTCTTGACCGACCGCCGGGCGGGCAGTGTCGCGGCCCGTCGTTCGATGGCCGATGAATTCGCCTGAAGTCGCCGCACCCAGCCCATATCGAGCGACATGCCGGGGTTTCGTGTTTCCGTCACCTGCGGCAGTTGGGAAGAAAAAGTAGGTGCAGAGGCGAGGCGCGAAGTGCTCTTCGGTTGCATGACGCTTGATCCCGAACAAATAGACTACGAAACTCGCATGGTCGTTACACGTTGGCAAGCGGCACGCGAATAGGTTTTTTTGCCTGATTTGAGTTCGGAAGGCAAAAAAATGCCAAGTTGCAGATGCGAATTAGTCGCAAAACAGTTGACTCTTTGCGAATGGCTCTCATATTCATGTGCATGAGACGGAGGGATTGCAACATGGGTAGCTTGTCACGGCGGAGCTTGCTGGGCGGTTTGGCGGCTGTGATTTCGATGGGCCCGATGTCGCAGCGAGCGCGTGCGGCGGGCAAAATCGAAATTGTCGCAACAACGGGCATGATTGCGGATGCCGCGCGGACGGTCGGCGGTGATCTGGTTTCTGTTAAAGGCCTGATGGGCGCCGGTGTCGACCCGCATGCCTATCGGCAGACCCGGAGCGATATCGTTGCAATGACAAAGGCAGACCTCGTCCTGTGGCACGGGCTGTACCTGGAAGCGCAGATGGAGAGCTTTTTCGAGGATCTTGCACGAAAGAAGAAGGTCATCGCCGTTACCGGCAGCCTGCCCCGAGACCTTCTGCTTGCGCACGAAGATTACGAGGGTCGCTTCGACCCGCATGTCTGGATGGACCCGACCCTGTGGTCAATGGTCGTGGAGGAAGTCGAGAAGTCTCTGACGGAGGCGTTGCCAGAGGGGCGCGGTGTCTTTGCGGAGAATGCAGCGCGATTCAAAGAAGAGCTCGTTGCGCTCAACGCCTATACTGTCGATGCCCTGTCGCAACTCACGCCAGAGCAGCGCGTGCTGCTCACCGCGCACGACGCTTTTGGCTATTTCGGACAAGCCTATGGTTTTGATGTCATGGGCATACAGGGCATTTCTACGGAGAGCGAAGCGGGCCTCAATCGAATTTCTGCCCTCGTGGACGTTCTGGTGGAACGCGACATTCGCGCTGTATTCGTCGAAACGTCCGTTTCCGACCGCAATATCAGGGCGTTGATCGAGGGGGCTGCTGCAGAGGGCCACGAGGTGCGCATTGGCGGGTCGCTCTTCAGCGATGCGATGGGGCCAGAAAACACCTACGAGGGCACATACCTCGGGATGATTGACCACAACGTAACCACGATTGCGCGTGCTTTGGGTGCTGAAGTGCCGGAAGGCGGCCGTCTTGGAAAACTCTCTTTTGGCAGTTGAACACCATGAACCTTGTCCTTGCAGCAACAGACGGTGAAGTGGCCCGGAACCCGGGTACTGAAGGCTGGCCTCTTTCCATAAGGGGGCTCACCGTTTCCTACGGTCAAAAACCGGCTGTCTTTTCCGTCGACATGTCCCTGCAACCCGGTACCATGACGGCGATCATCGGTCCCAACGGCGCCGGGAAATCGACACTGCTGAAGGCTGCTCTGGGGATACTGAAACCGCTTTCGGGTCGGATCACCGCCTTCGGCCAACCGATTGCCAAGTGCCGCAACCGCATCGCCTATGTGCCGCAGCGCGCCAGCGTTGACTGGGATTTTCCGACCAGGGTCATCGACGTCGTTCTGATGGGACTGTACCCGCGCCTGGGCCTTTTGCGGCGCATCTCGATGCGTGATCGGCGCGAGGCGGAGGACTGTCTGCGGCGCGTCGGCATGGAAGAATTTGCGGACCGCCAGATCGGCGAACTGTCGGGCGGACAACAGCAACGGGTCTTTCTGGCCCGTGCTCTTGCTCAACAGGCTGATCTCTACATGCTGGACGAGCCTTTTGCAGGCGTGGATGCGGCCACGGAAAAGGCCATTATCGCGGTGCTGAAATCCTTGCGGGATGCGGGCAAGACAGTCGTTGCGGTGCATCACGACCTGGGTACCGTGCGGGAATATTTCGACAACGCTTTCCTGATGAATACACGCAAGGTCGCGGCAGGTCCCGTGGACGAAGTTTTCACGGTCGAAAACCTGCAGGCGACATATGGCGGCCGGCTGGCATCCGCGCAGATGGAACAGCTGTACGGCACCTTGGGCTGACCCATGATTTCAGACGCGCTGCTCTTGCAACTGGGGTACAACGCCACCCTGGTGACGATCGGCGCGATGCTATTGGGCATGGCCGCCGGCGTTGGCGGCACCTTCCTTTTCCTGCGCAAGCGCGCGCTGGTCAGCGATGCGGTTTCGCACGCGACATTGCCGGGCATCGGGCTTGCGTTCATGCTGATGGTTGCCCTCGGCGGTGATGGCAGGCATCTGATAGGCCTGTTGATCGGTGCGGCCTTGTCGGCGGGGCTCGGATTGTTGGTCGTAAGCTGGCTGAGCACGCGGACCCGCCTCGCGGAGGATGCGGCCATCGGCGCAGTCCTCTCCGTGTTTTTCGGGTTCGGTATCGTGCTGCTTACGGTGATCCAGTCGCTGAATGCGGGAAAGCAGGCCGGCCTAGAAGGCTTCCTGCTGGGGTCGACCGCTGGCATGCTGCGCTCTGATGCGATCATCATCGCGATGTCGGCAGCTTTGACGCTGCTGCTGGTGCTGGTGCTGCGCAGGCCTCTTACGCTGGCCACCTTTGATCCCGAATATGCTGCGGCGACCGGCCAGAATGTCCGGCGAACCGATCTGGCAATGATGGGGCTGATCCTGGCCGTAACAGTGGTCGGGTTGAAAATCGTTGGTTTGATCCTGATCGTGGCGTTGTTGATCATTCCACCCGCCGCAGCCCGATTCTGGACCAACCGTACCGATGGAGTTGTGCTCGTGTCGGGGCTGATTGGCGGTGTTTCCGCCTATGTCGGCGCGGCGATTTCCGCCTCTGTCCCGGACGTGCCGACGGGGCCAATCATCGTGCTTGTCGGTTTCGCCCTGTTTGTCCTGTCGCTTCTATTGGCACCAAGGCGCGGTGTCCTTGCGGCGTATCTCACGCACCATCGGTTTCAACGCCGTGTGCACTTGCGGCAGGGTCTGCTGGCCATGGCGCAGGGTCAGCCGATTTATGAAAAGCTTACTTTGCGCCTGCTCAACCGCGCTGGCTGGGCGCGTGAAGACGGTGTGCCGACCCAAGAGGGGCGCATTCGCGCCAGCAAGGCATTGCTTGACGAAACACGCTGGCAGTTGGTCCGCCGAGACCCGTCCTTCGAGGCCGCCGCCGCGCATTACGATGGTCTTGTGCAAATCGAACGGTTTCTCACACCTGATCAGATTGCCGAAATTGACGCCCGTATCCCAAGTCCGCGCGAGGTGACGGCATGAGTGGCGCTGAATTCGTTCCCTTGTCCCTGACACCGATGCTGATCGGCATTCTCGTCGCGGTGACCTGCGCTTTGCCCGGGAATTTTCTGCTCTTGCGGCGTCAGGCGCTTATTGGCGACGCGATCAGTCATGTCGTCCTGCCCGGTATCGTGGTCGCTTTTCTGGTGACCGGCGTCATCGCCACATGGCCGATGCTGGTTGGTGCGGCGGCGGCCGCGATTTTTGCCGTCGCCGCGATCGAGGTGATCCGTCGCCTTGGGCGCATCGAGCCGGGCGCGGCGATGGGCGTGGTGTTCACCACCATGTTTGCAGGCGGCGTTCTGCTCTTGGAGCAATCCGACACCTCTTCTGTGCATCTGGACGTGGAGCACGCCCTCTATGGCAATCTCGAAAGCCTCATCTGGCTGGATGCTTCCGGATGGTCCTCCCTTTGGGATCCCGTCGCACTGGCGGGTCTTCCGGTGGAACTGCTCCGTATGGCCGCAACACTTTGCGGCGTTCTCGCCTTTGTCGTTCTGTTCTGGCGGCCCTTGAAGATCGCGACCTTTGACGAAAGTTTCGCACAGGCCATCGGTATTCGGACGCAGCCTCTGGGTCTTGCGCTTGTGATCGTGTCGGCGGTTGCGGCTGTCGCCGCATTTGATGCCGTCGGCAGCATCATCGTGATCGCGATGTTCATTTGTCCGCCTGCCGCCGCGAGGCTGATGACCAACAGCCTGGAAAAACAGGTTGGACTTTCGGTGATTTTCGCCGCGACTGCCGCTATTGCGGGCTATGTCGTGGCTGGATACGGTCCGATATGGATCGGGTTTGACTCTTCCGTGTCGGCGGCGGGCATGATTGCAACAATGTCCGGCGTCATTCTGGCGATAGCAGCAGTCTGCGGGCCGCACCGATCACGAGGGGGCGCTTCTGCAGACCTGACCTGAGCATGCATTTTCAATGGCAGGATGGATGTATGCCTGCCGAGCGCTTCCTGGATGGACTTCAGACAGGCCGGCAAGCTGTCCAAGCGGCACGGAAATCTGTTTCAGAATCGTGGGAGAACATGCTAAGTCTTGCGGTATGTTCAATTCAGACCCCAAGATAAGCGATGTCCGCCCTGTCATTCGCCAGTTGGATGAAACGGCGGTCAACCGTATCGCCGCCGGTGAAGTCGTGGAAAGGCCAGCGTCCGCAGTCAAGGAACTGGTGGAAAATGCGCTTGACGCGGGCGCGCGCCGCATTGCCATCGACTACGCCGATGGTGGCAAAACCATGATCCGGGTGCAGGATGACGGATGCGGGATGACGCCGGCTGATTTGCCGCTTGCGCTTTCCCGTCACGCAACCTCCAAAATAGACGGATCGGACCTGCTCAATATCCACACGTTCGGTTTCAGGGGCGAAGCCTTGCCCTCTCTTGGGGCTGTCGGGCGTCTGACCCTGACCTCGCGGGCCAGCGGGGAAGCGGGCGTGGAAATAACCGTGTCGGGTGGAAAATCCGGCGCCATCAGGCCGGCCGCCTGTAACATCGGAACAACGGTGACGTTGCGAGATCTGTTCTACGCGACCCCGGCACGGCTGAAATTCCTCCGCAGTGACCGCGCGGAAGCGCAGGCGATAGCCGATGTGGTGAAACGTCTGGCGATGGCGGAGCCTTTCGTACAATTCAGGCTTCGTGACGTCTCAGGCGATGGTGAAGGGCGTGATGTCTTTTTTGCCGATGCCGAACAAGGGGATCTGTTTGGCGCACTGCACGGGCGGCTGGCACGCGTCCTCGGCAAGGATTTTGCGGAGAATGCGCTTCCCATCGATGCTGAGCGGGAAGGCTTGCATCTGACGGGCTTTGCCGCCCTTCCCACCTATTCGCGTGGTTCAGCGATAGCGCAGTATCTCTTTGTCAACGGCAGGCCTGTCCGGGACAAACTGCTGATCGGCGCCTTGCGCGGCGCGTATTCCGATTTTCTGAGCCGGGATCGGCACCCTGCCGCCGCCCTCTTTGTGGACTGTGACCCGAAGCTGGTGGATGTGAATGTTCATCCGGCAAAATCCGAGGTGCGTTTCCGCGACCCGGGTCTGGCGCGGGGGCTGATCGTGTCTGCGCTGCGTCACGCGCTGGCGGAGGCCGGGCATCGTTCCTCAACCACGGTGGCGACTGCAACATTGGGAGCGATGACGGCGGAACCGGCGACGGGACGGGTTTTCCAGATGGATCGGGCTGCAAGACACCCGCGCCGCGCTGAATTCGATGGCCAGGTTTCGGCTTTTCAGGAAACCGCTGTCCCCTGGGGCCGCGTGGAGGACACGGCGGTCTCTCCCGATCCGGATGTCGATGACAATATCCACCCGCTTGGTGCGGCGCGGGGGCAGGTGCATGAAAACTACATTATCGCCCAGACGGCAGAAGGCATGGTCATTGTCGATCAGCATGCGGCACACGAAAGGCTTGTTTACGAGAAGCTGAAGAGGCAATTGTCCGAAAACGGCGTTGCCGCTCAAGTGCTTCTGATACCTGAGATCATCGAGCTATCGGCAACTGACTGTGCGCGGCTGCTGGAATGCGCGGACGATCTGAGGCGGTTCGGTCTGACAATCGAAGCCTTTGGCGGCACCGCGATTGCCGTGCGTGAGACGCCTGCGATCCTTGGTAGCGTCGATGCCCGGGCGCTTGTGCTCGATGTGCTGGACGAATTGGCGGATCAGAACAGCTCAGATCTGCTTCAGTCGAGAATCGAGGCGATCCTGAGCCGCATGGCCTGTCACGGGTCCATACGTTCCGGCCGACGCATGCGCGCCGACGAAATGAACGCCCTGTTGCGAGAAATGGAACAGACGCCGTATTCCGGTCAGTGCAACCATGGCCGACCCACGTATGTGGAACTCAAACTCTCTGATATCGAGCGGCTTTTCGGGCGAACATGATCGAGATTGCGGGAAAATCCATCGACTTGAACGACCCGGTGACACTCGCCGTGTTGGGGGCCGGTTCTGTCGCACTATTGATCCTGGTGCTGTTGGTCATGGCGGTGCGCGCCGCCGGAAAGTCGGCGCGCATGAGCGAACCGCTCGCCCAAAACCTCGGACTGCTTGGTCAGCAGGTCCAGCAGCTTGCCTTGGGGCAGGAGCAGTTGCGCGGCGGTTTGCAGACGGTCTCCGACACGCAGACCACGGCACAGGCACAGGTCATCCAGACAGTCGAGGCAAGGCTTGCAGCGGTCCAGCAGCAGATGCAGGACCGATTGGCGGATAATGCCATGCGCTCGCAACGCGCCTTGACCGACATGCAGGAACGCATGAAGGAGACGCTGCACGGGTCCAGCAAACAGACCACAACCTCGCTCACGCAGTTGCAGGAACGTCTGGCCGCGATCGACAAGGCCCAGGACAATATCACAAAGCTTTCAGGCGATGTGCTGTCGCTTCAGGATATTCTCAGCAACAAGCAGACCCGAGGCGCTTTCGGTGAAATCCAGCTTCGCGACAT
>JASFFN010000064.1:0-7504 GCA_050124275.1 Roseobacter sp.
ACGGATCGAGCCATTGGTGTCGATCGCGTAATCGAGACCCGCCTGCACGGCCCAGCCCCAGGAATTGTCGAGGTCCAGATCGGCTCCGGACAGGTTTTCATCCCAGAAGATCGTGTAGTTCACGCCGGCGCCGACATAAGGCGTCCAGGCGCTTTGCGTGGGAATATGGTAGTTCAGCGACAGGGTGGGCGGAAGATGCTTCGTGTCAGCCACGTTATCGCCGTCAAGCGAGATGTCGTGCTTGAAGGGGGTCGACGCAAGAAGCTCGATGCCGATATTGTCGTAGATGAAATACTCCGCCGTGATGATGGGCCGTGTGGCGTCGTCGACGTCGACGTCAAAACCTGCGATCGTGCCGTTGTTGGATTTCGGATTCACGTTCCCGACGCCGAAACCGACCGTCCAGTCGCCTTGCGATTGTGCGAAAGCCTAACCCGCCGCGACCGCGAGGACGCCGCCAAGAAGGATGGATTTGATGGAGTGTGTCATTGCTCTGTGTATCTCTTCTTATACAACAATAAAATTTTAATGCAGATTTCATACGGCGACATTGACCTGTGTCACCGTATTCATCCGTCAGGATATTTTTTGGCCGAACAGGTTTTGCAATAATGCCACGCTGGGTCTGGTTCGCGCCATTTGCAGTGCTTGTTCTGGCCTTGGGCATATGGGGCTTCCGTCTGGGGTGGATTGCTGCCACGCTGACGGAAACAGATGTCATTCTGGCCTACACGAACAGGTATCTGGATACACGGGGCGCAGATGGACAGCCGACGGACTGCTCGGCGCGCCCCGGCCGAGACGCATCGGTCTGGATCCTTGTGACATGTGTGGCGCCTGACGGCACGCGTCATGACTATCCGGTCGATCGCTTCGGGCGCCTAGTGGAGGTGAAACCGGATGCCGGAAGCATGGCGAAACCGCAGACTTGATCTGGCGCGTGACCGCTATGAGCATGCAGACGCGTCGAGGGAAAAGGAAATGATATGAAGCTCTCTTCTGCTGTACTGACCGGATCGGAAGCGTTCGAAGCGAACCGTGCTGCTCATCTGCGCGCATTCGAAGAGGTGGCCGCTGTCGCATGCAAAGCGGCAGAAGGCGGCGGGGCCTCGGCGCGCGAGCGGCACATCGGCCGCGGAAAAATGCTGCCGCGTGACCGTGTCGCTGCGCTGCTGGATCCGGGCGCACCGTTCCTGGAGGTGGGGGCAACGGCGGCACATGGGCTTTACGATGGCGCCGCGCCCGCCGCAGGCCTGATTGCCGGCGTCGGACGCGTTGCGGGTCAGGAGGTCATGGTCTTGTGCAACGATGCGACGGTCAAGGGCGGCACCTATTACCCCTTGAGCGTCAAAAAGCATCTGCGGGCACAGGAGATTGCCACGGAAAATCATCTTCCCTGCATTTACCTGGTCGACAGCGGCGGGGCCAATCTGCCAAATCAGGACGAGGTGTTTCCGGACAAGGAGCATTTCGGGCGTATTTTCTACAATCAGGCACGGATGAGCGCGGCAGGCATCCCGCAGATCGCGGTTGTCATGGGGTCCTGTACGGCGGGCGGCGCCTATGTTCCGGCAATGTCCGACGTCACGATTATCGTGAAGAACCAGGGCACGATTTTTCTCGCGGGACCGCCGCTGGTCAAGGCGGCGACGGGCGAGGTCGTCACCGCGGAAGACCTGGGCGGCGGCGACGTGCACACGCGCCTGTCCGGTGTTGCGGACTATCTTGCCGAGAACGACGCGCACGCGCTGGCGCTGGCGCGGCAGACCGTCGCCAGCCTAAACCGCACAAAGCCCGACACCGTCGCCTGGGCAAGCCCGGAAGAGCCCGCCTATGATCCCGAGGAAATCCTCGGGATCGTGCCCGCCGATCTGCGCACGCCCTATGACATCCGCGAAGTCATCGCCCGGCTGGTGGACGGCTCGCGCTTTGACGAGTTCAAGGCCCGTTTCGGTGAAACTCTGGTGACCGGTTTTTCGCACATCGAGGGATGCCCGGTCGGGATTGTCGCCAACAATGGCGTTCTGTTTTCGGATTCTGCCCAGAAAGGCGCTCATTTCATCGAACTGTGCTCGCAGCGGCGCATCCCGGTGATTTTTCTGCAGAACATTACCGGGTTCATGGTTGGCCAGAAGTATGAAAACGAGGGGATCGCGCGGCACGGCGCCAAGATGGTCACTGCGGTCGCCTGCACGAATGTCCCGAAAATCACCGTGTTGGTCGGTGGCTCCTTTGGTGCCGGCAACTACGGCATGGCCGGGCGCGCCTACAGTCCGCGCTTCCTCTGGACCTGGCCCAACAGCCGCATCTCCGTCATGGGAGGGGCTCAGGCCGCCGGCGTGCTGGCTACCGTCAAGAGAGACGCGATCGAACGCGCCGGCGGCCAGTGGTCGGCGGATGACGAGGCGGCTTTCAAGCAACCGACAATCGACATGTTCGAAACCCAAAGCCACCCGCTCTACGCATCGGCGAGGCTTTGGGATGACGGCATTGTCGATCCTCGCAAGACGCGACAGGTTCTGAGCCTGTCGCTGTCCGCTTCCCTCAACGCGCCGATAGAGGAGACACGTTTTGGTGTGTTCCGCATGTAAACCGGTGGCGGGAGAGTCCCCTTGACGACACTGGCTGAGGCGCAGCAGCGCTATCCCGGCGCGGTACCATTCCGCTTCGGCGACAACAGATCGCTGAATGCCGAAATCCTGGCGCTCATACGGGCAGGCCGCAAAACCGTGACCTGCGCTGCGCTGGCTGCCTTCGACGCAAGCGGCGAACCAATGCCCGAGCCGGGGCGGATAGACCTTGCGCTCACCCGGGATGGCGCGCCGGCTCTGGCCATTCGCACGGTTTCGGTTGAGATCATCCGGTTCGGAGAGGTGGCTGAGGCGCACATCCCGCTTCAGGGCGAGTTCGAGAGTCTCGCGCAGTGGCGTCTGGGGTACGAAGCGTATCTGAGGCGTTCCGGCTTTTTCGATTGGGAGGCTCCGATGATCCTGGAAACATTCGAAATGATCGAGGATTTCAGGGTGTCGGCATGAAAAGTATCCGGGCGATAGGCGATCGCATTTCCGGCGCTGTAAGTGGCCTGAAACCGCCGATGCTCGGTCGTGACGTCGATCTCATACACAACTCGCCCGACGTCGAAGACTATTTCTTCATCTTCGATTTCGAAGACTTCGTCGAACAATCACGGCAGGGGTGGTTCGTGCGGCCGAAACTGCGGCTCTGGGCCGGCCGCTCCGATTTCAACAGGCGCGCATTCGCACGCCAGTTCCGCGAGAGTTTTGCGCATGAATTCGAACTGGCACGCGCGGAGCTTGCGATGCAGAATGTCAACAAGCCGGGTTGGTTCGGCGGATTGCCCGCGTTTTTCCGGGGGATCGCGGCGCCGTCGCTGCCGGGCATGTTGTCAAATCTCGTGCTGCTGATCGCTTTGTCTGCCGGCAACAAGGTGCTTGAGCACATTTTGCCGGAAAGCTGGACGCGCCGGAAGACAGACACGCAGAAGCTGGAAGAGGGGATCGAGGAGACAAAGACCAAGGTCGACGCCGCGCTCGAACGCCTTGAGGTCAAGCTGCACATGGAGTTGTATCGGCACGCGTGGCGCGGCCAGCCACCGGGGCGGCTGACGGGCATGGATTACGATGCCTGGCCGCTGCCGGGCTATGTGAGGCAACATCTGATGGATGGCACGTCGGGATCGTGGTGGTGAGACATGTTTGATCGTATTCTGATTGCGAACCGAGGAGAAATCGCCTGCCGTGTGATCGAAACGGCGCGGGCGATGGGGATCGAGTGCGTCGCCGTGTTTTCGGATGCCGATGCCGGCGCGAAACATGTGGCACTGGCGGATCATGCAGTACATATCGGGGGGGCAGCGCCCGCGGACAGCTACCTGCGCGCCGACAGGATCGTGGCGGCGGCCCTGCACAGCGGCGCACAGGCGATCCACCCCGGCTACGGGTTCCTGAGCGAAAACCCGGAATTCGTGGAGGCGGTCGAAGCGGCCGGTCTGGTTTTCGTGGGCCCTTCCGCCAATGCGATCCGCGCGATGGGGCTGAAGGATGCGGCAAAGGCCCTGATGGTCGAAGCCGGCGTACCGGTCGTCCCCGGGTACCATGGTCCCAATCAGGACGATGCCTACCTGGCGCGCGAAGCCGCGCGGATCGGGTATCCGGTGCTGATCAAGGCCGTGGCCGGCGGCGGTGGCAAAGGCATGCGCCGCGTGGACAAGCCCGAAGACTTTGCGGATGCGCTCGCCTCTGCCCGGTCCGAGGCACAGACCGCCTTCGGAAACGGGGATGTTCTGGTCGAACGTTACGTCGCGCAACCGCGTCACATCGAGGTGCAGGTCTTCGGGGACGGGCATAAGGCGGTACATCTGTTCGAGCGTGACTGCTCCTTGCAAAGACGTCACCAGAAGGTCATCGAAGAGGCGCCCGCGCCCGGCATGACGCCCGAAATGCGCAAGGCCATGGGCGATGCGGCCGTGCGTGCGGCGGAGGCCATCGGGTACAGCGGTGCGGGCACGGTCGAGTTCATCGTTGACGGCTCGGACGGCCTGCGACCCGATGCATTTTACTTCATGGAGATGAACACGCGTCTGCAGGTGGAGCATCCGGTGACCGAAGCCATCACCGGCATCGATCTGGTGGCGTGGCAGTTGCGTGTCGCGGCGGGAGAGCCCTTGCCCGCGCGGCAGGAGGACCTGTCTATCTCCGGACATGCTTTCGAGGCCAGGCTTTATGCGGAAAACGTGCCTGCCGGCTTCCTGCCCGCGACGGGCACGATACGGCATCTGTCTTTTCCGGGCGACGCGCGGGCGGACAGTGGCGTGCGGGCAGGGGACGAGATCAGCCCGTTTTACGATCCGATGATCGCCAAGCTCATCGTGCACGGGCCCACACGCGACGTTGCCCTCGCCCGGCTTCGCGCGGCCCTTGCACGGTGCGAGGTAGCGGGAACGGTCACGAACCTCGCGTTTCTCGGGGCCTTGGCCAGGCATGCGGGCTTTGCGCGTGCCGACTTCGACACGGGTCTGATCGGGCGGGAGATCGCCACGCTGACACCGCCACCGCATGCCGAACCGCGTCATTACATCTCGGCCGCGATGTCCGCGCTTGGGCTTCATCATCCGCCGGATCACGCGGGTTTTACCCTTTGGGTACCCTTGAGGCACACGGTGTCGCTGACGTTTGACGGCGTGCAGACCGATCTCACCGTTGAGGTGTCAAGCGGCACCGAACAGCGGTGGCGCGTCGGCGGGGAGACCTTTGTCACCAGGAGGATCGGCGGGACATGGCACCTCGATGGCATGCCGCTGGCGGACTGTTTCGTGTCGGGTAGCGAAATCACGGTCTTTGATCGCTACGGCCTTCTTTTCCGCCATATCGACCCACTGGATCAGCAGGCTACGGACGAGCGCAGCAGCGCCATAATCGAAGCGCCCATGCCCGGTCTGGTCAAGACCCTCAACGCCACGCCCGGTGACGCGGTGCTGAAAGGGACGCCGCTCGCCGTTTTGGAGGCCATGAAAATGGAGCATACGCTGACAGCGGCGCGCGATGGTGTGGTTGCCGAGGTCCTTGCCCGGGTCGGGGATCAGGTCGTTGCCGGCGCGGCGCTTATCCGGCTGGAGGAAGAGAGCCTGTGATCGTGCTCCATCATGCGCCGCAGACACGCTCCATGCGCACGCTCTGGCTGCTTCTGGAACTCGATGTGCCCTTTGAGGTGCGATACTACCCTTTCGACAAGAGTCTGAGGGATCCCGAATTCCTGACGCTGTCCCCGGCAGGGCGCGTGCCGGCACTTGAAATAGAGGGCGAACGCATGTTCGAGACGGGCGCGATTACGGAATACCTCTGTGAGCGCTTCAGCCCGGAACACCTCGGGCGGCTGGCGGGCAGTCCGGATCGCATGAGCTGGCTGGTCTGGGTGCATTTCGCGGAAACGCTCAGCCAGCATGTCGCGGCGCTGACGCAACAGCATGTGGCTCTGTATGAAGACCATATGCGCAGCCCGATCGTGATGAAGCTGGAGGCGGCCCGGATCTTGAAATGCTATGATGCTATCGAGGCACGTTTGTCCACGCCGATAGAAAACAGGGACTACCTGCTGACATCCGGTTTCACGGCGGCGGACATTTCGGTCGGTCAGGCGGTCTACATGGCACGCCATTTCGCCAAGACCGACGCGCATCCGGCCCTGACCGACTGGTACCGGCGCCTCAAGGCGCGCCGGGCCTTCGAGGCCGCGCTACCACAGGGTGACGGCATTTATTCACAAGACTTTTACGCGCCTTGGCCGTTAGAATGATCCCGGGATCCATGGCAGGAGGAGTTTGCGATGTCTTTGGGGTCATGCGAGATATTTGAGGTTGGTCCAAGGGACGGTTTGCAAAACGAACCCGAGCCCATTGCCACGGCGGACAAGATCGCTCTTGTCGATTGCCTGAGCCGTGCTGGCTTTCGCCGCATCGAGGTAGCGAGCTTTGTATCGCCGAAACAGGTGCCTCAAATGGCGGATGGGGCGCAGGTGCTCAGGGGGATCGTCCGTCGGGACGCCGTGCGCTATGCCGCGCTGACACCGAACATGCGCGGTTATGAGGCCGCCATTGCAGCCGGCGCGGACGAGGTTGCGGTGTTTGCCTCGGCCTCCGAGGGGTTTTCCAAGGCCAATATCAACGTCAGTATCGCTGAAAGCCTTGAACGATTTGCCCCGATCCTTGAAGAAGCCCGCCACGTTGATGTGCCGGTCCGGGGATATGTGTCCTGCGCGGTTGCATGCCCATATGACGGGCCGGTACAGCCTGGAAAAGTGGCGGAAGTCGCCGACCGGCTCTTTGCCATGGGGTGCTATGAAATCAGTCTGGGCGATACGATCGGAGCCGGTACACCCGACAGCATTGCGCGCATGCTGCTCGCCGTGCGGGATGTGGTGCCGGTCGGCCGGCTTGCGGGCCACTATCATGACACACATGGGCGCGCGATGGACAACATAGATGTGTCCCTCAGTCTCGGCCTGCGCAGCTTCGACGCCTCCGTGGGCGGGCTCGGCGGGTGTCCATTCGCGCCGGGCGCTGCCGGTAACGTGGCGACCGAAGATGTTGCTGCTCATCTCGCGGCTTTGGGCTATGATACCGGGCTTGATCTGGACGTGGTGAAAGAAGCCGCCGCGATCGCGCGCGGAATGCGCTCTGTTCCGCAGCCGGCGGCATGATGGCCAGTCAGACCTTCGAGACCATCGCCGTCGCGACAGATGCCCGGGGTGTCGCCACCGTGACGCTGAACAGGCCCGACAAGCACAACGCGATGTCTGCGCGGATGATTGCGGAATTGACCCAAGTGGCGCAGGCGCTTGGTGCGGATGCGTCCGTGCGCGTCGTCGTGCTGACCGGCGCGGGCAAATCCTTTTGCGCGGGCGGCGATCTGGCGTGGATGCGCGAGCAGATGGGCATGGATCGTGAAACGCGAAGTGCCGAGGCGCGCCGTCTTGCCGTGATGCTGGG
>JASFFN010000065.1:0-7457 GCA_050124275.1 Roseobacter sp.
GCCATTGTTTGCAGTGTTCGGTGGTGGTGCATTCATCCTTGCGTTTGCGATGCAGGAGACTTTGGGCAATCTTGCGGCTGGTCTGATGATTATGATCAATCGGCCATTTGACGAAGGAGACTATGTCAGCATCGCGGGCTTGGGTGGTACAGTCAAGCACGTATCAATTGTGTCAACCGAGATCATCACCCCGGACAATCAGGTCATTGTGATCCCGAACTCCAAAGTCTGGGGCGATGTAATCACAAATGTCACAGCTTCCGACACCCGGCGCGTCGATATGATCTTTGGAATAGGATATGACGACTCTATTGAAAAAGCCCAATCGGTGCTGGAAGAAGTCGTAGGTGCACACCCACTTGTGCTCCAAGATCCGGCACCCGTTGTACGGGTCAATGAACTGGCCGACAGTGCTGTAAACTTCATTGTGCGTCCGTGGACAAAAACCGCCGATTACTGGACAGTGTATTGGGACCTCCATCGCGCCGTGAAAGAAGCATTTGACGCTCGCGGCATCTCGATTCCGTTCCCGCAGACAGACATGCATGTATATGTTGCTGGTGGCGCGACGCCGGCAGCGATGCCAGCCTTGTCTTCCAAACAAGACATAAGATCGAATGAAACATCAGGCATTGCGAGTGGTGACGATGGTCCCGGTACACCCGATCGGGATGAAAATGAACCGAACTGAGACGGACTAGCCAATGCGCGTTTTGGGGTCCCGAGGTGGTCTCATTGTTCTGCTTACCAAATCTGGATGGGCGACAGTTATATCAACCAGGTTTTCCTAAGTAAGACATCGGCTCCGGCACCGCTAGCGCGCGGACTGGAAGTTATTCATTTGACATGCTGCAAGGGTCCGATTTTGGGAATTTTTGCTGCACTGGCGCAGAGCCAGAGGGAGCGGTTCGCGTTTCGAAGCCACACAGTGCGGCGCGATAACCGCGCCGGGCGCTCGACGACTACATCTAGGAGGCGTGATCCGCTGAAATCTGTGGGCTATTTGTGGGCTAGCGCTCCAGCTCACAGATTTCCGATCTGGCGTTATCTGGCTATGATAATGTTAATATTGGTAATAATATGGTGCTGCTGGAGAGAATTGAACTCTCGACCTCTCCCTTACCAAGGGAGTGCTCTACCTCTGAGCTACAGCAGCGACGTTGCGCTGGGTCATTAGACGCAATCCGCGATTGCTGCAAGCCAAAACTGGACGCTTCCGCGCCCCTGAGATAGACAGCTTTCATGACAAAGACACCGACCTCGAAATCAGGACATAATAGCGCGCAGTCGCGCGACGAGCGGCTCAAAGCGGCGCTCAAGGCGAACCTCGCGAAGCGCAAGAGTCAACGACGTGCCAGAGCGCATGTCTCAGGGGCGGAAAACGAACCGCGGGACGGTTCCGGGCAGGATAAGGACGCGTAGGCGCATGGACTCGATCATTGTCAGGGGCGGCCGAAGCCTCAACGGCCGCATTCCGATTGCCGGTGCAAAGAATGCATGCCTCACGCTGATGCCGGCCACGCTTCTGTCCGAAGAACCTTTGACCCTGACGAACGCGCCGCGATTGTCCGATATCCGGACGATGACGGAACTGCTCGGCTCGCTCGGGGCGGAGGTGGCATCACTGCAGGACGGGAAGGTGCTGGCGATGTCATCGCACGGTGCGATCAATACGCGCGCCGACTATGATATCGTACGAAAAATGCGTGCGTCGAACCTCGTCCTGGGGCCGTTGCTGGCGCGCGAAGGACATGCGGAGGTATCGTTGCCCGGAGGGTGTGCGATTGGTGCGCGGCCCATGGACATCCACACCGATGGTCTGAGCCGGATGGGTGCCGAGATCGAACTTAAGGATGGCTATCTGCACGCCAAGGCAAAAGGCGGTCGCCTGAAAGGGGCGGTGATCGATTTTCCGTTTGCATCCGTGGGGGCTACCGAAAACCTGACGATGGCGGCAACACTGGCCAAGGGCACGACGGTCATCAACAATGCCGCGCGCGAGCCCGAAATCGTGGATCTGGTGCACTGCCTGCGGGCGATGGGGGCCCGGATAGACGGCGAAGGAACCTCGACCCTGACGATCGAAGGCATTGATCGCCTCGGGGGCGCGACGCATTCGGTGGTCGCCGACCGGATCGAGCTCGGAACGTACATGCTGGCGCCGGCAATTTGCGGCGGCGAGGTCGAGCTTTTGGGGGGACGCGTCGATCTGCTCGCGGCGTTTTGTGAAAAACTCGACGCTGCCGGCATCGACATCGCCGAAACCAGCGAGGGCCTGACGGTCAAACGCGGTGGCGGGCATGTCCGCGCCGTCGATGTGACAACGGAACCTTTCCCCGGCTTTCCGACGGATTTGCAAGCGCAGATGATGGCGCTTCTCTGTACCGCTAAGGGAACGTCCGTTCTGGAAGAAAGAATATTCGAGAACCGTTTCATGCACGCACCGGAACTGATCAGGATGGGAGCAGATATCGATGTTCATGGCGGTGTGGCGACCGTCACCGGCGTTGAAAAGCTCAAAGGGGCACCGGTTATGGCCACTGATCTGCGGGCTTCCGTTTCGCTCATCCTTGCGGGCCTCGCAGCAACGGGTGAGACGCGCGTGGCGCGCGTGTATCACCTCGATCGCGGTTACGAACACGTGGTGCGCAAACTATCCGGTGTCGGAGCCGACATTGAAAGGATTTCGCAGTCATGACGGATGCCCGCTTTGAAGATGCGCGTGATGCACCGCTGAACCTCGGAGCCATTGATGCGGAAGACCTGAGGGTGATCGCGTCGCTGACGCAGGATGCCATATTTCCGGCAACTGAAATGAAATGGGATCGCGCGCGCGGGCGCTTTGCGCTGCTTCTCAACCGCTTTCGTTGGGAGGAAGGGATTTCGCACACGGTCTCACCGGAACGCGTTCAGTCCGTTCTGGCCTTTGATACCGTCACGGCGGTCGCCAGCAACGGCATCGACCGAAAAGACAAGGAGATGATCCTGTCGCTGTTGACGATCGATTTCCAACCCCTTGACGAACCGTCGGGTTTGATCCAGCTGACGCTTGCGGGGGACGGCGCCATCCGTCTGCATGTCGAAACGATAGAGGTCACTTTGAAAGACGTGACGAAACCCTACTCTGCCCCGTCAAAGCATACGCCAAAACACCCCGACTGAAGCAATATTTTGCCCCTCGACACGTCACCCAAGGGCGTGATCCCCGGGCTTTCGCGCAAAGGTACCTCATGCCTGTTTTCCTGAACGTCACCGACACCGATTTTGAAACGGAGTTTTCGGCGCTGCTCTCGGCAAAGCGCGAGGAAAGCGCGGACGTCGATGACACCGTGGCAGCCATCATCAAGGACGTTCGGGCACGCGGAGACGCCGCACTTGTCGAGCTCACGGAAAAATTTGACCGGGTCACGCTCACACCGGAAACGCTGAAGGTCGCCGGGAATGAGATCCGAAGCGCCATCGCCTCGGTTCCGCAAGAGCAGGTCGTCGCGCTGAAGCTGGCCGCTGAACGCATCCGCGCCTATCATTCGCGCCAGCGCCCCGATGACGCGGAATGGAACGATGACACCGGCGCCATGCTGGGCTGGCGGTGGACGCCTGTGGCTGCCGCAGGGCTTTACGTGCCGGGCGGCTTGGCGTCGTATCCGTCTTCGGTGCTGATGAATGCAATTCCTGCCAAGGTCGCGGGTGTGCCACGCCTGGCAATGGTCGTGCCCGCGCCCGGTGGGGTTCTGAACCCTCTTGTGCTGGCTGCCGCGGAGCTTGCGGGTGTCGATCAGATTTACCGTATCGGCGGGGCGCAGGCTGTCGCGGCGCTTGCCTACGGCACCGAGACGATAGCGCCGGTCGATAAAATCACGGGCCCCGGAAACGCTTTTGTCGCGGCTGCCAAGCGGCGTGTTTTTGGAAAGGTCGGCATCGATATGATCGCCGGCCCGTCGGAAATCCTCGTGATCGCTGACGCCGACAATGATCCCGACTGGATCGCGCTCGACCTGTTGAGCCAGGCCGAGCATGATGAAAGCGCACAGGCGATCCTGATCACCACGGATATCGACTTTGGACGCCGCGTCGCCATGGCTGTCGAACAGCGGCTTGAGACCCTGGAACGACGTGAGATCGCGGGCGCGTCCTGGCGGGACTATGGCGCTGTCATCACGGTGCCGGACCTTGAGACTGCGGCCGCCCTCTCGGATCGCATCGCACCGGAACACCTTGAGTTGTGCGTTGCCGATCCAGACACATTGAGTGCCCGCATCAGACACGCAGGCGCGATCTTCCTCGGCCAGTGGACGCCCGAGGCGATCGGCGACTACGTTGGTGGTCCCAACCATGTATTGCCCACCGCGCGGTCTGCGCGTTTTTCATCGGGTCTGTCCGTTCTGGATTTCATGAAGCGGACAACGCTTTCCCGCATGACCCCCGCCGCGCTGCGTGCCATCGGACCTGCAGCCGAGGTTCTGGCGCAGACCGAAAGCCTCGAAGCGCATGGTCTTTCCGTGACTGCCCGCCTTCGTAAAATTAACGAATGAGAACGACTGATCGGTTGCTCTATATATCTGTTCCGCGCTAAGCAAAGGCCCGCCTCGCCATATCGCCAAGAACCACAGTCATGACCCGTATTTCGCATATTTCACTGGATGACAGCAATTTGCCGCCTCCGACACCGGAGATCGAACAGGAACGCAAAGTTGCGATGTTCGATCTGCTCGAGGAGAACTCTTTCGTCTTGCCCCCGCGTGACGGAAGGACGGTGCCCGACGGGCCATACCATGTGAAGCTTGCCATTCGGGAAAAGCGGCTTGTCTTTGATGTGACAACCGAAAACGACGAGAAAGCCGCCGAGTTTCATCTTGCGCTCGGACCGTTCCGGCAGGTCGTGAAAGACTACTTCCAGATTTGCGAAAGTTACTTTGACGCGGTTAAAAAACTGCCACCCAGCCAGATCGAAACGATCGACATGGCGCGGCGCGGCATTCACAACGAGGGCAGCCGCGTGCTTCAGGAACGGCTGGAGGGCAAGGTGACCATCGACGATGATACGGCGCGACGTCTCTTTACCCTGATCTGCGTTCTGCATTTCGGCGGATAGATGACACAGGAACTGCCACAGTCGGTTCTGTTTTGTTGCGATCACAACGCGGTGCGCTCGCCCATGGCGGAAGGCATCATGAAAAAGCTCTACGGAACGGGCACCTACGTTCAGTCCGCGGGCGTGACGAACGATCTTGAGATTGATGGTTTCTCCATTGCGGTCTGTCAGGAAATGGATGTCGAATTGTCCCGCCACCGGTCGCGCAGTTTCGACGAGATGGAAAACTGGGGCGACGATCTGGGGTCGTTCGATCTGATTATCGCGCTCAGCCCGGCCAGCCAACGCCGGGCATTGGAACTGACGCGGTTTTACAGTCTGGACGTGGAGTATTGGCCCATTCTCGATCCCAGCGGGCTAGGCGAAACACGGGAAGAGAAACTGGCCAGCTACAGACAGGCGCGCGATCAGATCAGGGACCGGCTCATCAAGCGCTTCGGGCCACCGACAGAGATCCTGTGACCCGCTGACAACCCTTTGTTTTCAAATAATTTCCAAAGCCGGAACTGCAATGGGCCACGAATACGCCGCCGTGAGGGTTGGCAATGTAGCGCCCGGACACATGCGGTCGTGCAAGCGCGCGAGGCGCGTTGCCCATTCCGGATTTGCCGACACAGGTTCGGGTGAGGCGCAGAGGAAATCCCGGCCATTGTTGCGCCTTTTCATATGATGCCGCGCGCACAGCTGCATCTTTCGCGTCGGTATCCGGGAACATGAGTCATGTGACTGTTGAACCGCGGAAGCTGCATTTTCTTTTTCTTTCCCCATGCGTGCCTGAATTCAGATCCCCGCATGTTTTTCCTTGCGCTGACGAGGTCAAAGTCACAAGCTGACGGCAGGACGCGAGGGGAGAAGATGCTAGAAATCAGCACAAGGAAAGTCGCGCGGGTGATCCTGCTGACGCGCGAGTACGGGCCGGACAGTGTCCATTTGTCCGATTATATCTCCGGTTTCAATGACGACGAAAAGGCCAGCCTCGTCGCGCTCATGTGGATCGGACGCGACAGTTTTTCCGCGGATGAACTGGAATACGCCAAGCAGGAAGCCAAGCGCGAAGCCACCGCCCCCACGGAAAACTACCTGTCCGGCATTCCCGGGCTCGCCGAACATCTCGAAAGCGGTCTCGACGCGCTCGGTATCGATGTCACCGACGTCGAAGACAATCTGTAAGCGCAGATCGGGCCAACAGGACGCGCGCAGGATCGTGCAGTCCAGCCTGTCCGGTTCAGGCCGCGACAACTCCTGCGACGGGCACCATGGCGCCTGAGGTCAGGGCGCTGACGGGTGCGGCCCTTGCCAATGCCATGCCGGATGTGGCGCGACTGCGCATCGATGTCTTCCGGGAGTGGCCCTATCTCTACGACGGCGATCTCGCCTACGAAGAACGCTATCTGGCGCCCTACGCAACCGCGCCGGATGCGATCGTCGTGGGCGCCTTCGAGGGCGATCGCCTGGTGGGCGCGTCGACGGGCATGCCGCTCAGCGCGCACGCGGAAGACTTCGCCGCGGCCTTTACCGCAACGGAGCTCGATATGGCGCGGGTTTTCTACTGTGCGGAAAGCGTCCTGCTGCCCGATTTTCGCGGGCGGGGGATCGGTCACCGGTTCTTCGATCTGCGCGAAGATTTCGCCCGCCGGCGCGGGTTTTCGACCAGCGCCTTCTGCGCGGTCATCCGGCCCGGCGACCACCCCGCGAAACCGCCCGGCTACAAGCCACTCGATGCCTTCTGGCGCGGGCGCGGCTATGCACCACTGCCGGGTGCGATCGCGCGCTTTTCGTGGAAGGATCTGGGCGCGGAGACAGAGACGGAAAAACCGCTGCAGGTGTGGACGCGCCCGCTCTGAGGCGAGGCGCACAGCGTCAGGAGCAGAGCGCTTCCGCCGTCTCGGCAAATCGCGCCCAGTCGTACCAGAACTTCTCGTTCGCGGGCGTATCCGACAGCTTGACGCTTTGCAAAAGCTCCGGCTCGGAGAAGAACCGCGTGGAGCGCTGCTGCTGTTCCCGAGAGAGCGTGAGATTCGCGGCGGCCTGAATGCAACCGCATTTCTGCGTGCTGACCCCGCCCCTGTTGCTGAGGGTGCAGGCGGTGCTGATCGGCCCCTGCGCAAAGCGCGGCGCGCCTTCGATCGATACCGGCCCGAGATCGCCGCGCGCCGGCCCCGAGGGCGGCGTGGAACCGCAGGCCGACAGCGCCGCCGTCAGCACGGCGGCACACATGAGAGAGTAACTGTTTCGCGGATGAGACCCCATGCGGCGACTATGGCGCAGGTCATTGCCGCCTTCAATAAATCCCGCGCGGAATTTGCGAGAAAGTTGGTGGCGACGATCGGCGTTACACCTGATCACTGGCAGCCTGCCCGATGCG
>JASFFN010000066.1:0-7454 GCA_050124275.1 Roseobacter sp.
GGGGTCCATGCCGCCACCATTGGCGCGATCAGTCCGGCCCGGCCAAGCGAACCGAAGATGCCGTCCACGATCAAAAAGGTCAAGCCAACCGCCAGTCCGACGAGAGCGCCGATCTGCGGGCCACCAGAGCGGTTCAGACCTCTTACGGTAGAGGCGACAATCAGCATCATGGCGAGAGAGGCCAGCGGTCCTGCAGACCGGCGCGCCAGTTCGGTCCCGTAGACCGATGGGTCGGCTGACGAACTCCACGAGACGGTCATGATTTGCTCGAGCGTGGTGTTGGACAATTGCTCGGGACCTGCAACAAGGTCAAGAAGCACCTGAGGGCTGGGCCCGTTGATCCACATCTGACCAGTCGCGCCGGGTGTCGCCGTCCCCGCAGGTCTGATCGGAATTTCCACTACTTCGAACAGCCGCCATCTTCCATCTTCATACCGTGCCGATTTCGCGCTGGTACGCGAAATCATGACCCCTGCGGCATCACGTTCGAACAGATCGAGGTTGGTCAGAACCGTCGCATCCGCAGAGATGCTGCCGATCCTCACCAAACCATCCTCGCCGCGCAGCCAGAGCCTTCTGTACTTGCTGCTCGACGGCTCCCACCATTCTACGAAGGCCCGTTCAGACGCAGGTGCGATGCGGTCTGCGACAAGGAAATGCGCGCCGACGACCGTCAGACAAACCGGTAATCCCAGGGCAACGATGCGGAATGGTGACACGCCGGTGGCCCGCAGCACGACCAGTTCACTGCGCGTCGCCAGTGCCAGAACCCCCATGGTGCTGCCTACAAGAACGGAGAGGGGGATAAGTCTTTCGATAATCGTTGGCAGACGATAGCCGGCAAATATCGCGATATCGGCGGGGCTTCCCCGCCGCTCGAGGACCTTTTCGACGTTGTCTATGAGATCCATCAGGACCAGCAGGGCCACGAGGGAACACAGGACTGCGACGATACGAACAGCCAGCACCTTGCTGAAGTAAACGGTCAGCGTTTTCACTGTACGGGCTGCCTTTTGCGCCGGAAAATGCGTCTGACTTTCTCGAAAACACCATCCACTCTGTCGAAAATCATTTCAAAAACATTTGGCCGCAACTTCTGATCGACGCGAAAAAAGAGCGTGAGGCATATTAACGTGAATATGCAGAACGGCGTCCAGATCCCGATCCATGGGGACACGCGCCCCAGTCCCGTCAGCCCCTGCCCGAGTTCGAGCGTATAGTGATACAACAGCAACATGACGGCAGCGACGGTCAGCGCCGCCCCGCGTCGGCGTCTTTTGACAGCTAGTCCCATGGGAACCGCGAGCAGCGGCATTGTCGCGACCGAAATGGAACGGGCCAGTCTTCCGTTTGCTTCGGCAGTGAGCTTTGCACGATTGACGTCTTTGTCTGTCAGTGCGCCCTCCGGCAATTCGCCGGTCAGCAACTCGCCCAGGGTCAATTCGCGATGGTCTTCTCCCCTCGCGCGGAAGGGTGCCGGTTCGAAAGGAAAATCCGGAGTATAGGTCAACTTGCCCAGAAACATCGTGACGGTGGGCTCTTCCGGGCGTTCGACGATCTGCACCGCGTTTTCGAGAACGACAGTGGATTGTCCCGTTTCCGGATCCGTTTCGACCTGACCACTGGCGGCCGAAATCGTCGACTCCCGTCCCGCTCTGGTAATCTGATGAATGAAGACACCGTTCAGTCCACGGCCTTCCAGATCGATCTCGTTCGCGTAGATCGTCAAACCTCGCGCGGGTGAAAAGAAAGTTTGTGCGGCTATTGTCTCGCTCCAGACCGCGTGGGTCGCGGCATGCTTGATCGCGCGGTAGCCATACCTGCTGTAAGGCTGGACATAGCCCATGAGCAAAACGCTGATGATCGACAGGATGATCCCCGTGACGATGATCGGGCGCGCCATGCGCCGAACCGACAAGCCGGAACCAAAAATCACGTCAAGTTCACTGTTTTCGCCCAGGTTGGCCATCAGGAGCAGGATGCTGATGAAGAACGCCGCCGGCAGCGCGAGGCCGAGGTAGTGCGGGACGAGATTTGCCGCCATCTGCAACACCAGCCCGAATTGGGCGTTGTTCGCTGCCGCGAATTCAAAAAGCCTCAGAACGCGCTCTAAAACAAGGATAATCAATACGATGCTCACCGCGATCATGAGGCGGCGCATCGTCTGCGAGAGCACATATTTATCCAGTATGGTCATCAGAACCGATTTCCGATTTCAGTCAGCTCTGCGACCAACGATTTCTCAGCTCTTCGACAAGCTCTGCGGCTGCCCGAGGATCCGGCGTGACGGCCGTGCCCAGCTGAGGCGGGCCCGGCCAGCCCGCATCGCTGACCGACAGGCCGCGAAAGTCGCGGTTGCCGTCATAGCGGGGGATCACATGAAAGTGCACATCCTTATCGACCATCATCAGCATCAGGTAATTTATCTTCTGATAGGCGATCAGGTCGCGCAACATGTCTTCGATCTTTGCGATCACGGATTGCAGGCCGGCAAATCCCTCCGGGCTGACCCTGCCAAAGGCCTCCACGGGTTCGCGACTGATCAAGACAAGCGATCCCAAAGTCACCTGTTCAGGGCGCAGTTGCACCGTCCAGTATTCCGTTTCGCCGATGACGGTTTCCGGATGTCCGAACTTGACCATGGTGCTGTTTGGCTCAGTCATATCGCGCTGCCTCTCGCTGCTGTCCGCAAAGCTCGACAGCCCGGCTCTGACCGTCGATACAGCCGTAGCCGACAATGCCCACCGACTCAAGAAGCCGTCTTTCTGTTTTCTTGCCGCGGAGGGCATGTCGAGTTGCCGCAGCAATCTTCAGGCAAGAGGAATTCTGGTGTCCCAGCATCCGATCCTGTCGAACCCGTGCCGGGTCAGGCCCCGGCTTTCGACCGAGAGGCGCCACGCGTCTTTTTCGCGACGCACACTCAGTTTGTTCCATCGCGCCTCTTCGCCTTTCGGCGGATCGATGATCATGGACGCCGATGGCACGCCGAGAACGGGAATTTTGCCCGAAGGCCCGTCAATCAGTCCGAAATGGCTGTGATGCTGATGACCATGCAGAACCAGTTCGGCGCCACAGCGGCGCAGAACGTCCCTGAAGGCCTTGCGGTCGCGCAAGGCCTTGCGCGGTTTGGTGGGATGGTCTTCCGGTGGATGGTGCAGAACGACGACCCGGAACACGTCAAGACCCTTCAGTTCCCAAAGCAGCGTCTCGGTTTCATCACGCTGGCTCCGTCCCAATAGACCGCTCGCGATGAAAGGGGCCGTCGGAATGGCCGTCGACAGCATCACGAAGGCGACCGGGCCGCGCCGCCGCAGAAACGGAAATGACACCGTCTTCGAGCCATCTCCCAGCATCCAGGGGGCCCATTGCCCGATACCGTCTTCAAAAGACACTGGCACATAGGCATCGTGGTTGCCGGGAACGACGGTGACGTCCTGCGGCGCGCCCACTTTCCCGAGCCATTCCCGCGCGTCTCTGAATTCCTGCGGCAGCGAGATGTTGACCAGATCCCCGGACACGATGATGTGATCGGTTTCGGCCCGTGCAATGTCCTGCAACATCGCATCCATGATTTCGGGCCTGTGCCGCAGGTGGCGTTTCCGGTGCCATGACAGATACCCCAAGAACCGCTTGTTCAAAAGATCCCGCGCCGAGACATCGGGCGTCAGCGGGTTGTGAGGGTCCGACAGATGGGCAAAGCTCAGGGATGTCACGCGCGTTTTCCGATTGTTTCCGGTGGTGTATGCGTTTAATCGCAGTGCGGAAAAAATGGAAAGCAAAACCCGCTATGGCAAAGACCGCAGGCACTTCCGGACCGGCGATGGCACCCGTGTATCTCGTGGGTGGCGGACCTGAAATCTGGAGCATGTCGCCGGCGGACAGGCTGGTGAAGATGTTCGCGCGTCTTGGCGTCACGGAGGTCAGCCGCTGGGACGGCGTGGCGCCGTCGGGCGGTCCTTGCTACGTTGTCAGTGCCGCGCACGCCTATGCGCAGGTGCTGCTGGCTGACCTGTCACGGAAAGTCGGAACGGTTCTGACGTCGAACGGGCAACCGGTAGCGGCATTTGTGAACGCGGCGCGCGTGCCGGATGTCGTGGCGGATATCGAAAATGGCGTTCTGGCAAAAGCGGCAGATCTCAAGTCATTCGAGCCGGAGGAGTTGAGTTCCGCTTACGATCAGGTTCTGCGCAAGCGCGAAGTTCCCTATGTCATGTCGGTTTCACCTGACAATGTAGATGCCATCGAACAGCGGATTTTTGACGGGTCCTACAAGGGTGTGACGGACTTTATCACGCTTTACCTCTGGCCGAGGCCGGCGATTGCCGCAACCCGCTGGTGCGCAAGGCTTGGGATTACGCCGAACACCGTGACTACGATCAGCCTGGTGCTGGTGCTCCTTGCCATGTGGTTATTCTGGAACGGATATTTCGGCATCGGCCTCGTCATGGCGTGGCTCATGACTTTTCTGGATACGGTGGACGGCAAGCTTGCGCGCGTCACGGTCACGTCGACGAAACTGGGAAATGTCTACGATCACGGGATCGATCTGATCCATCCGCCTTTCTGGTACTGGGCGTGGGTCGTTGGCGTGGCGGCGACGGTGCCTGACGCGCCTGACCTGACCCTCGCGCTCTGGGTCACCGTGATCGGCTACGTCGTCCAACGCCTTCAGGAAGGTTTTTTCATCAAGGTTTTCGGCATCGAGATGCATATCTGGCGCCGGTTCGACAGCATTTACCGGCTTTGGGTCGCGCGGCGTAACCCGAACCTCGCCTTGCTGACGGTGTTCACACTCGCTGGCTATCCGGCCGAAGGCCTGATTGCCGTTGCCCTGTGGACGGCCGTTTCCCTGGTGGTGCACAGCATCCAGATCGCGCAGGCGCTGCGGGCCGAGCGTCCGCTCCAGTCATGGCTTGATCGTTGAAAATCGGGCTGATCACAAATCCGCTCAGCCGCGCCAACCGTCAAAGCGGCGGGGTGGCGGCCCGCATTGCCGGTGACCCGCGCGTCAGCATCGCGCATCCCCGAAATCACGACCAACTTGTAAGCGATCTTCAGCGGTTTGCGCGCGACGGCGTCGACCTCATCGCCATTGACGGAGGGGACGGAACAATACGCGATGTCCTGAGCAACATAGACAGCGCCTATACCCGGCAGTGGCCCAGTATCGCGCTGCTGCCCTCGGGCAAGACCAACGTCATTGCGGGTCAGGTCGGTCATTTCGGACCCGGCTACAAGGGATGGCAAAATCTGATGGCGGCCAGGAAAGCCGGTACGCTGGGCGCCAAGGCCTTTCCCCTGCGCGCCCTTGAGATTTCGCGGCCGAATGGCGACACTTCGGTTCAACGGGGCTTTTTGCTGGGCTTTGCGGCCTTCACGGACGGTGTGCGCATGGCAAACGAGAAAATCCATCCGATGGGGATCGCCAAGGGATTGGCGGTGGCAATGGTCATCGGCGGAATCTTGCGACGCGCTGTCGCGAACAGTCTGAAGTCCGGCGGGTACCCGGGCGAGGCGGCGACCGTGCTCGTGGATGATACGCCGAGCAATGGGTCCCGGCATTTTCTGATCGTTGCTTGCACCCTTGATCGCCTGACGCTGGGCCTGCGGCCGTTCTGGGATCAGGGCACGGGTCCGATCAACTGGCTGGATGTCGCAGCCCCGCCCAAGAGCACGTTCTGGGGCGTTCTCAATCTGGCTTTCGGTAAGCGGAAAACGTGGATGGAAAAGGGCGGTTATGCAGGAGGTCGCGCCGAAACGCTGGAGGTACAGTGTGACGCGCCCTTCGTTCTCGATGGCGAGGTGTATCCGTCGCACGGTCACGTCCGGATCACGACGACACAACCGATCGTGTTTCTGAGCGCATGACGGACGAACTGACAGATTTGGTTGCGACGGAACTGACGCGACCTGTTCCGCCCGAAGCGCGCCGGCTGGCGGAGCGTTTGGCGGCCGAAGGCGGCGGGAGTGTGCTGGCGATCCTGTTTTACGGGTCATGCCTGAGAAACAATACCGTTGAAGGCGTGCTGGATTTTTATGTTATCGTGGACCGCTATCGCGGCTATCATGCCAGCAGGGCGGGGGCGGTGGCCAACGCAATCCTGCCCCCTACCGTGGGCTACCGGCATGGCGAGGAGGCGCGCGCAAAAATTGCGGTCATTTCGATGGACGCTTTTGCGCGAAAGATGCGCCCTGTCAGTAACGACACCACGCTCTGGGCGCGATTCTGTCAGCCATCCGCGCTGTTGTATGCGCGCGATGCCGCCGCACGGAGCGCAACGACATCCGCTATAGCCGATGCAATTGCGACCGCGGCGGTGTGGGGCAAGAACCTGGGGCCTGTAAATGCGACTTCATCAGAGCTGTGGACAGCGCTCTTTGCGCACACCTATGGCGCGGAGTTGCGGGTTGAAGACGGTGGTGATCGGGGCAAGACGATCTATCGGCAGGCAGAGACCTATTTCGACAAGATGCTGAGGCCGGCTCTTGCGCATGCAGCCGGAAAGACCGATGCGGCTGGCTGGTCACCTGCCGCGCCGACGTTCTCGCGGCGGCGGTCGCTGCGTTCCTGGCGGCGGAAACAGATCTACGGAAAAATTCTCAACATCAGCCGCCTCGTGAAAGCCGCATTCACCTTCGACCAGAAGGTTGAATACATCGAATGGAAAGTCGAGCGCCATACGGGAAACGCGCTGGAGCTGACGGATTTCCAGAGACGGCATCCTTTGATCGCCGCGCCGGGAGTCCTGTGGAAGCTGTGGCGCAAAGGGGCTATCCGATAGCCCGCGCCTAGCCCGCGCCACAGCGTTTCCGGAATGACGGCTTCAGCCGTTGCCTACCATATGCGCGGGCTCAATCACGCCGAAGTCCAGACCGACCTCGGTGATCAGGTTGATCGCCCTGTCGATCTGCGCATGCGAATGGGCCGCGCTCACGCTACTGCGCAGCAGCGGTTGACGGGTTGGTGTTGCTGGCGGCAACGCGAGGTTCACGTAAAGCCCGGCGTCGAGAAGCGCGTTCCAGAACGCGATCGCGATCTGGGGCGACGGAAGCTGCACCGCGACGACGGGGCTGATGTGTGGGCCCACGTCAAAACCTGCCGCACGCAGCCCATGATAGAGCCTGCGGCCGTTTTCCATGACCTTCTCGCGCAGCAATTGGCCGGTTTTCACCTTTTCAAGTGAGGACACGACCGACGCAACCACCGAGGAGGGCAGGGATGCCGTGAACATGTAGGGGCGGCAGGCGACGCGCAACAGGTCGAAATCGTCGATGTTCGACACGCAATACCCGCCGACGGCGCCAAGGCTCTTGCTGAAGGTGCCCAGAATGAAGTCGACCTGGTCTTCCACACCCAGTTCTTCGGCCAGACCCCGCCCGTTGCGTCCCAGTACGCCCATCGAGTGCGCCTCGTCGACGACCAGGTAGCCACCAAACTCTTTGGTCACTGCCGC
>JASFFN010000067.1:0-7419 GCA_050124275.1 Roseobacter sp.
ATGAACTTCATCCGCGCCCATGCCCTCGCCTATGCCAAGAAAACCGGTTGCGACATGGCCGAGGCGAGCTTGCGCGTCTTCTCCAACGCCGAAGGCGCCTACGGCTCGAACGTAAACCAGTTGGTCGACAGCTCCGCATTCGGCGACGAGGATGAACTGGCCGACGCTTACGAGGCCCGCAAGTCTTTCGCCTACGGCACCGACGGCAAGGCCGCTGCCAATGCGGCTCTGTTGCAGGCGCAGCTCGCGGAAGTGGACGTAGCCTACCAGAATCTCGAAAGCGTCGAGCTTGGCGTCACAACGGTCGATCACTATTTCGACACGCTTGGCGGCATCGCCCGTGCGGTCAAACGCGCCAAGGGCACCGACGCCGCCGTCTACATCGGCGACCAGACCCGCGGGTCGGGCAAGGTGCGCACGCTGAAAGAGCAGGTGGCGCTGGAAACCCGCAGCCGCAGCCTCAATCCGAAGTTCTTCGAAGGGCTGCTGAAACACGGCGCCGAAGGGGTCCGCCAGATCGAGGCGCATGTGACCAACACCCTCGGCTGGTCGGCCACGACCGGACAGGTTGATCCCTGGGTCTACCAGCGCATCTCCGAGACCTTCGTACTGGATGACGAAATGCGCCAGCGGCTTGCCGATCTGAACCCGACGGCCTCGAGCCGCATGGCGAACCGCCTGCTGGAAGCCCACGACCGCAACTACTGGAGCCCCGACGCCGAAACGCTGGCCGCCCTGCAGAACGCCGCCGACGCACTTGAGGACCAACTGGAAGGGATCGCCGCGCAATGACCCTTTGCCTGCAAGTCACCAACCCAAGGGGAGTGCGCCCCTTTGAAAGGACACTGACATGAGCCCACTGGACAGAACACCACCGAACCTGCGCGGCCTCGACGGCGAAGGCTCGGTGCAGGTGCATCAGGACGAGGCCGCCCGCATCGAAGGCGCCAAGGTCTTTTCCGTCTACGGCAAGGGCGGCATTGGCAAATCGACAACCTCTTCCAACCTGTCGGCGGCCTTTTCGATGCTGGGCAAGCGCGTGCTGCAGATCGGGTGCGATCCCAAGCATGACAGCACCTTCACGCTCACGGGCTCTCTGGTTCCCACAGTGATCGACATTCTGAAGGAGGTGGATTTCCACCCAGAGGAGCTGCGCGCCGAGGATTTCGTTTTCGACGGCTTCAACGGCGTCAAATGCGTCGAAGCGGGCGGCCCCCCGGCGGGCACCGGCTGTGGCGGCTACGTCGTCGGCCAGACCGTCAAGCTGCTCAAGCAGCACCATCTGCTGGATGATACCGACGTGGTGATCTTCGACGTGCTCGGCGACGTGGTCTGCGGCGGCTTTGCCGCGCCATTGCAGCATGCGGACCGCGCGCTGATCGTGACGGCTAATGACTTCGACAGCATCTACGCGATGAACCGCATCATCGCCGCCGTTCAGGCCAAGTCGAACAACTACAAGGTACGGCTTGCGGGCTGCGTCGCGAACCGCTCGCGCGAGACCGACGAGGTCGACCGCTATTGCAAGACCGTCGGCTTCAACCGCATCGCCCATATGCCGGACCTCGATGCGATCCGCCGCTCGCGGCTCAAGAAGAAAACGCTTTTCGAGATGCCGGACGACGAAGAGATCGTACAGGTCCGCAAGGAGTACGTTCGCCTCGCCGAAACGCTTTGGAACGGGACGGAGCCGCTGGCCCCTGCCCCGCTGCCGGACCGGGATATTTTCGAACTGCTGGGGTTTGACTGATGCGTGACGAAGTAGCCCTGCCCGCCCTTGCGACCGACGCCGAGGCACACCGCCCGGGCTATCGCGCAACGCGTGCGCGGGTGGAAACCTATTTCGATAAAACGGCCACCCGCACATGGGAGCGACTGACCTCGGACGCGCCTGTGTCGAAAATCCGTCAGACGGTGCGGGAAGGCCGAGACCGTATGCGCGAGTTGATGCTGAGCCGTCTGCCGGCTGATCTGCGCGGCGCGCGCGTGCTCGACGCCGGGTGCGGCGCGGGCCAGATGACCGTCGAACTGGCACAACGCGGTGCCAAAGTCGTCGCAACGGATATCTCGCCCTCCCTTGTGAATATCGCCGAGCTGCGTCTGCCGGAAGAGTTCCGCCCTCAGGTGACCTTCACGCCGGGCGACATGCTCTGCCCGTCTCTGGGCCGGTTCGACTACGTGATCGCGATGGACAGCCTGATCTACTACGATGCGCATGATATCGGGCGCGCGCTCGCCGGGCTTCAGGCGCGGACGGGCGGATCGATTGTCTTTACCGTGGCGCCGCGGACCAGGGCCCTGATGGCGATGTGGTACGCCGGCAAGCTCTTTCCGCGCTCGGACCGCAGCCCTGTCATGGTGCCCCATGACGCGGATAAACTCGCCTTTGCCGCGCTTGGCGCCGGTGTTCTCGGCAACGTCAGGCCCGTCGAGCGCGTTTCCTCCGGTTTTTACATTTCTCAACTGATGGAGGTGTGCCCATGAGCGTGACCGCCCTCAAACGTCTTTCATTGAAAGCCATGCCCTTCTCGGACGCGGCCAGCGAAGACCTGCCGCTGTCGCAACTTCTGAGGCTGTCGCTTTTTCAGGTGTCTGTCGGGATGGCTGCCGTCATGCTGCTGGGCACGCTGAACCGCGTGATGATCGTTGAACTCAGCGTGCCGGCGATGATCGTCGCGGTCATGATCGCCCTGCCGGTGCTGATCGCCCCGTTCCGAACGCTGCTGGGGTTCCGCTCCGACACCCACCGCTCGGCCATCGGCTGGAAGCGGGTGCCTTACATCTGGTTCGGGACCCTCTGGCAATTCGGCGGCCTGGCAATCATGCCGTCGACACTTCTGGTGCTGGGCGGCGACGTATACATCGAACTTCCCTATGCCGGCGAACTGCTCGCCGCGCTTGCATTTTTGATGACGGGTCTCGGCATGCACATGACGCAGACCGCTGGACTGGCCCTCGCATCCGATCGGGCGACGGATGAAACCCGCCCCCGCGTGGTCGCACTTCTTTACGTTATGTTCCTGGTCGGAATGGGGATTTCCTCTCTCATCATCGGTTTTCTTCTGCGCGATTTCACCGCTCTGAAGCTTATTCAGGTGGTTCAGGCCACCGCCGTCATGACCGCTGTCCTGAACCTGATCGCCCTCTGGAAACAGGAAAGCGTGCAGCCCATGAGCCGCGAGGAGCGCGAGGCCCCGCGCCCGAAATTCAAGGATGCGTGGGACGATTTCATCACCGGTGGTCAGGCCGGGCGTCTGCTCGCCTGCATCTTCGTCGGTACCATGGCCTTCAACATGCAGGACGTGTTGCTGGAGCCTTACGGCGGCGAAATCCTCGGACTTTCGGTGTCGTCGACCACCCTGCTGACGGCAATGTGGTCGCTGGGCGCGCTCTTGGGCTTTGCCTGGGCCGGCAAAAGGCTTGCAGCGGGTTCAAATGCCTACCGGCTCGCAGGGGGCGGGATCCTTGCAGGAATCTGGGCGTTCTCCATCGTGATTTTCGCCGGTCCACTCGGCTCTCCCGCGTTATTCTTCACCGGCGCAAGCCTGATCGGCTTTGGCGGCGGGCTCTTCGCAGTGGCTACGCTCACCGCCTGCATGACACTGCCCGAGAGCGGGAATGCCGGACGTGGCCTGGCTCTGGGCGCGTGGGGCGCGGCACAGGCGACGGCGGCAGGCCTGTCGATCGCCATCGGCGGCTCGCTGCGCGACTGGACAGGCTCCATCGCCATGTCCGGCGCCTGGGGCGAAGGCATGGTCTCCCCCGCCACCGGATATTCATTCGTGTACCACACCGAGATTGGCCTGCTCTTCGTCACTCTCGTCATCCTGGGACCGCTCGTGCGCCAAAGCGGCCCCATCACCCCGAAGGAAAGCGGCTCCCGTCCGATGGGCTTGGCCGATTTCCCGACTTGACCCCCTTTCAGGAGGAAACGACATGACTGCAACATTTTTTGGCGAAGTAGATCTGGCGAGCGTCTCGCTCTGGCTGTTCTACATATTCTTTGCAGGACTCGTCATCTGGATCCAGCGCGAGAACATGCGCGAGGGCTATCCGCTGGAGGACGACGAAGGCAATCCGTCGTCGAACCCCAGCATGTGGCCTCTGCCGGAGGACAAGACATTCAAACTGCCCCATGGACGCGGCGAGGTAACGGTTCCCAGCGGACAGACACCGGAACGCGCAGACATCGCGCTGAAACGGGTGGGTCCCGGTAACGGGTATCCGCTGGAGCCGACAGGCGATCCGATGCTCGACGGCGTCGGCCCTGCCTCCTGGGCACCGCGCCGGGACGTGCCGGAACTGGACGGCCACGGCCATCCGAAAATCGTTCCGATGTCCGCTGCCGAAGGCTTTTCCGTTTCCGCCGGACGTGATCCGCGCGGCTTGCCTGTCGTCGCAGGGGACGGAGAGATCGTCGGCAAGATCACGGACATGTGGATCGACGAGCCAGAACAGCTCGTGCGCTATCTCGAACTGGAACTCGACAGTAAATGGGGCTCAGGCACGCGCCTGCTGCCGATGACATTCGCGCGGATCAGATCTGACCGGGTCAGCGTGCATGCGCTGTACGGCAAGCATTTCGCGACCATTCCGACCATTGCATCCCCGCGGCAGGTGACCCTGCTCGAGGAGGACAAGATCTCGGGCTACTACGGCGGCGGCAAGCTTTATGCCGGTAACCGTCAGGAACCGCGTCTGTGAAGCCATGAAGCGGTTTGCATCATATCGGGGTTTGCGCCGGGTCCTTGGCCCGGACGGCCCCCATGGATGCGGCTGCAAGACGAACTTTAAACCAAGGAGATACTCGCCATGTCTCACCACGACGATTTCGAAATAGAGCCCGTTGAGGGGCTCCCCGCCGAGCCTCCGAAGGGCGAACGCATTCTCTGGCAGGGCCGACCGGACTGGTGGCGTCTCGCCGTTGAATCGCTCAACGTGAAATGGGTTGCGGGTTACTTCGTCCTGCTGACGCTCTGGCGTTTTGTCTCACAGCTGGACCTCTTGCCCTTGGGACAGGCGATAGGCGCCTCCGTTCCCTTCGTGATCCTTGGCCTTCTGACATGCGGCCTGCTCACGCTGGTGGCCGTCGCGCAGGCACGGGCCACGGTTTACACGATAACCGACGCGCGTGTCGCCATGCGCATCGGCGCAGCGCTCAACGTGACGCTCAACATCCCCTATACGAAAATCGGCAACGCCATGCTCGATCTGCGCACAGGCGGCACCGGCACAATCGCGCTGGAGACAATCGACAAGACGCGCCTGTCTTATCTGACCTGCTGGCCCCATGTGCGCCCTTGGTACTTCCGCGAGGCACAGCCGGCGCTGCGCTGCATCCCCGAAGCCGAAAAGGTCGCCAGCATCCTCTCAGAGGCCGCTGAGGCGCGTGTAGCGATGCCAAAGGTCACGCGATCCCCCGCACCTCAGGCCGCCCAAGTGGCGGCGGAGTAAGCGCTATGGCGACACACACACAGCCCCGCATCCACGCCAAGGAAGAAGAGATCGTCCCGCGCATCCTCGTGCGGATCATGTTCGGCCTTGTCCTGACAATTCTGGTCATCGTGACCGTCGCCACAATGACCGGTCGCCCGGTGCAGAACACCCCGCCGGAGGGTGCGGTCATCAGCGAACGCACCATATTCCTGTCGGGCGACGCCTCGGGCAAGGCCCGCGTGCTCGACATCAACGGTGTCGTCATCGCCGATTTCCCTTCCGACAAGGGCGGCTTTGTTGCCGGCATCGAACGCGTAATCGCGCGCGAACGCAGCCTGCGCGGCCTCGATATGTCGCAACCGGTGCTCTTGCAGCTGCGCGAGGGCAACCGCCTTTCCATTACCGACCCCGCCACCGGATGGTCCGCCGAGCTCATGGGCTTTGGCGCCACCAACTCCCGCACCTTCGCCAGGTTGCTGGACCAACCCAAACCCTGAAAGGAAGCCACCTCATGGGACTACTGACAAAGGACTTCGAACGGGCCCCCTGCACCGTCGAAATCAGCCATAAATTCGAAAGCCTGCACGCCCACGTGCGGTTCAACAACGGCGCCGTGATCTATCCGGGCGACGAAGTGAAGGTCCACGGTCCCGAGATCATGGCCCCCTTCGGGGAAGTGGTCTCAGAAGACCGCGAAGCCACCATCATCCGCGCCAGCAAGCTCGAACGCCTCTGGACCCGCCTGACAGGCGACCTGGAGGTCATGGAGCTGTGCGAGTTTTCCTTCTCCGAGGAGGTCAAGCTATGAATATCCAGAACCCCGAGAAGTACGAAGGCAAGCACACCGCCGACGCGACGACCGTCGAGGAAGGCCTCGCCATTCAGGAAGAACAGGCGAAGTACGATGACGATTTCGCCACCGAAACGGCGATGGCCAACACCCTGTTGACTCCGCGCTTCTACACGACCGATTTTGACGAACTCGATGCGATCGATGTGTCCTCGGTCCGCGAGGATTGGGATCAGCTCATCGCCCAGATGGTGTCGGACCCGAACAAGGGCCATTTCAGGAAAAACGAAGACTGGGACCATGTCGACTGGGACAACATGGAGCCGCAGTTGAAAAAGGAATTCATCGACTTCCTGATTTCCAGCTGCACGGCGGAATTCTCGGGATGTGTGCTTTACAAGGAAATGAAGCGGCGCGGAAACAACAAGGACATCACGCAGCTCTTCCAGCTGATGGCGCGGGACGAGGCGCGGCACGCCGGTTTCATCAACGACGCGCTGCGCGAGGCTGGCCTGCGCGTGAATCTCGGGTTCCTGACACAGAAGAAGAAATACACCTACTTCCGGCCCAAGTTCATCTACTACGCGACGTACCTCAGCGAAAAGATCGGCTATGCGCGCTACATCACGATCTTCCGCCATCTGGAGGCGCATCCGGAGCACCGCTTCCATCCGATCTTCAAGTGGTTCCAGGAATGGTGCAACGACGAGTTCAGCCACGGCGAGGCCTTTGCCCTGCTGATGAAGACCGACCCGAAACTGACCTCGGGCATGAACGTCTACTGGATCAAGTTCTTCCTGACGGCGGTCTATGCAACGATGTATGTGCGCGACCACCAGCGCCCGGCCTTCCACGCCGCCCTTGGCGTCGATCCGGACTGGTACGCGCATGAGGTTTTCACCAAGACATCGAAACTGAGCGAGCAGATTTTCCCGATTACAGTGGATATCGATCACCCGCGCTGGCAGCCAACGCTCGAAAAGCTGCAAAAGGCCAACGCGGATCTCGCGAAAGCGACCGAAGAGGGCAAGTTCCTTGCCAAACTGGGCGCACAGGCGCGGGCGGCGGCAGCGTTTGTCTCGCTGATCACGATTCCGGCGAAAAAGCACAAGGTGCCGGCGGTCACGAGACTGGAACCTTCGTACTGACATGACTGTCTGGACCGCTTCCCTTCTGGCCCTTTTCGTCTGGTG
>JASFFN010000068.1:0-7389 GCA_050124275.1 Roseobacter sp.
GTCCTCGGTTTCGTTGTCCATGATGAGGCTGACGTGTTCGAGAAACCCCTGCAGGTTTTCGAACTGTTCCAGCGCCTTGACGAGTTCCTTGAGGTTCTCGAGCCGCCCCGGCGCTTCGGGCGTCTTTTCGTTCTGCCAATGGGCGGTATAGCCGCTTTCATCCAGAATGATCTCGGCCAGTTCCATATGGCTGAATTCCGGTTTGTCGGGTCCGTCCTCGATCACCGCATCCTCGTCGGCGGGCACGCGCACCCGCATCAGACGCCCCCAGCGGTCGATCCCTTCGATCAGTTGCGTCAGCGCCGCGCCACCTTTGCCGCCGATCGCCTTGGCCTGCACGCAGAGACGCGCGCCTTCCACCAGCGAAACGCCGTTGGAGCGCGCCATGCGCTGGATGGTCTGTTGCGCCTTGTCGCCCAAGCCCCGCTTCGGCGTGTTCACGATCCGCTCGAAGGCGAGATCGTCATCGGGGCTGACCACGACACGGAAGTAGGCCATGGCATCGCGGATCTCCATCCGCTCGTAGAACCGCGGCCCGCCGATCACCCGATAGGGCAGCCCGATCGTCAGGAAACGATCCTCGAAGGCGCGCATCTGATGCGAAGCGCGCACCAGAATAGCCATCTTGTCCAGGCCGACTGGCGCCATCCCACGAGTGCCGCGCTGCGCGGCTTCGATCTCTTCGCCGATCCAGCGGGCCTCTTCCTCGCCGTCCCAATGGCCGATGAGGCGGACCTTCTCGCCGTCCTTCATGTCCGTGAAGAGGGTCTTGCCGAGCCGCCCCTTGTTGCCCGCGATCACCCCGGAGGCGGCGGCGAGAATATGCGGCGTCGAGCGGTAGTTCTGCTCCAGCCTCACCACATGCGCGCCCGGGAAATCCTTTTCGAAGCGCAGGATATTGCCCACCTCGGCCCCGCGCCAGCCGTAGATCGACTGGTCATCATCGCCCACGCAGCAGATGTTCTTGTGTCCGCCCGCCAGCAGCCGCAGCCAGAGATATTGCGCGACGTTGGTGTCCTGATACTCGTCCACGAGGATATAAGCGAACCAGCGCTGATATTGCCTCAGCACGTCCTCATGGGTCTGTAAAATCGTGAGCATATGCAAGAGCAGATCGCCGAAATCGCAGGCGTTGAGCTCTTTCAGGCGCTGCTGGTACTCGCCGTAAAGCTTGACGCCCTTGTCGTTGTAGGCCCCCGCGTCCGCGCTCGGCACCTTGTCCGGCGTCAGCGCGCGGTTCTTCCAGCCGTCGATGATGTGCAGAAGCTGGCGTGCCGGCCAGCGTTTGTCATCGACGCCTTCGGCAACGACAAGCTGCTTGAGCAGACGCAGCTGGTCATCGGTGTCGAGGATCGTGAAGTTCGACTTCAACCCGACGAGTTCGGCGTGGCGGCGCAGCAGTTTCACACAGATCGCGTGGAAGGTGCCAAGCCACGGCATACCCTCGATCTGATGTCCCATCATCTGGCCGACACGGTTCTTCATCTCGCGCGCGGCCTTGTTGGTGAAGGTCACGGCGAGGATCTCGTTGGGGCGGGCGCGGCCGGTGTTCAGCAAATGCACGATACGCGCGGTCAGCGCCCGCGTCTTGCCCGTACCGGCCCCCGCCAGCATCAGAACCGGGCCGTCCAGTTGTTCAACCGCGTCGCGTTGTGCAGGGTTCAACCCTTCGAGATAAGGCTGCGGACGCGCCGCCATGGCCCGTGCCGAGAGCGACGCGCCTTCGAAGGCGTCCATTTCATCAAAACTGCTCATGCCGTTAACCTAGCGGTCAACGGCGTGGAAATAAAGAGACGTTCACACTCTGTTCCACCGGTTTTCAGGACTGGACAATCCCTTGATCGGGCAGACAAATAGGCGCATGGACCTGCACAAAACCTATCCTGCGATTTCCGACCTGCGCCACCGGGCGCGCCGGCGCATCCCGCATTTCGTCTGGGAGTACCTCGATTCGGCGACGGGCGAAGAGGCGACAAAGCGCCGGAACCGCCTGCGTCTCGATGCGGTCGGTTTGATGCCGTCCATCCTGCACGGTGAGTTCACGCCGGATCTGAGCACGGAGTTTCTGGGGCAGAAACGCCCCCTGCCCTTTGGCATTGCGCCAGTGGGCATGTCGGGGCTGATGTGGCCGGATGCCGAAGGCCACCTCGCACGCGCCGCGAAACGAGCGGGCATCCCCTATACGCTCTCGACGGTGGCGAGCCAGTCGCCGGAGGACCTTGCGGCGCATATCGGGCCGGATGCGTGGTTCCAGATGTATCCGCCGCGCGACGAGGACATCCGCAAGGACATGCTGACCCGCGCGTCAGCGTCGGGGTTCAAGGTACTCGTGCTGACCGTGGACGTGCCCGTTGCCTCTCGGCGCGAGCGTCAGACACGCTCGGGCCTGACGCAACCGCCGCGCCTGACCCCGCGCCTGCTGGTGCAGGTGGCGCTGCGGCCGGCATGGGCCCTTGGAATGGCACAACGCGGCATGCCTAGGATGCGCGGTCTGGAAAAATACACGCCCAAGACCACCACGGCGCTCTCTTCCACCCAGCATGCGGGCTACCTTCTGCGCACATCGCCGGACTGGGACTATGTGGGGTGGCTGCGCGATCACTGGGATGGCCCATTGATCGTCAAGGGTGTGCTGCGCGCCGAGGACGCCGAGTCTCTGGAAAAGCGCGGGGTCGATGCGCTTTGGGTGTCCAATCACGCCGGAAGGCAGTTTGACGCGGCACCGGCCACGATCGACGCCCTGCGCGCTCTGCGCAAAGAGACGTGTCTGCCCCTGATTTTCGACAGCGGGATCGAAGGCGGTCTCGATATCCTGCGGGCTTTTGCCTGTGGCGCGGATTTTGTCATGCTCGGACGTGCCTTCCACTACGCGCTCGCGGCTCTAGGGCCCACGGGGATCGATCACCTGATCGATATCCTGACCAAGGATCTGCAGGCCAACATGGGACAGCTCGGGGCCAAAGATCTGAGACAATTGCCGGAACCGTTTGATCTGTCCTGATCGCCGTTTCGGAGACATCGGTTCGCAACATCCGCAGACCCGCGACCGCGATGTTTCGCGCGCTTTACTTCCGCGCGATAACATGCTGCACTGCGGCGCGCACGTGCTGGTGTCAAAGCGCTTGCGGAAGCCCGGTTTCCGCCCGACAGTTGCGTGCCTGTGCAAAGAACGAGAGGCCTCAATGCCAGACTTCCGCAAAATCCTCATTGCAAACCGCGGCGAGATCGCCATCCGCATCATGCGCGCCGCCAACGAGATGGGCAAAAAGACCGTGGCGGTCTACGCAGAAGAGGACAAGCTGGGTCTGCACCGGTTCAAGGCGGACGAAGCCTATCGGATCGGCGAGGACATGGGGCCTGTGGCGGCCTATCTCAGCATCGACGAGATGATCCGCGTGGCAAAAGCGTCAGGCGCGGACGCGATCCATCCCGGCTACGGGCTGCTCTCGGAGAACCCGGATTTCGTCGATGCCTGTGATCAGAACGGGATCACCTTCATCGGGCCGCGCGCCGAGACGATGCGCGCGCTCGGCGACAAGGCATCCGCCCGCCGCGTGGCGATCGAGGCCGGCGTGCCCGTGATCCCCGCGACGGATGTGCTGGGCGACGACATGAAGGCGATCAAGGCGGAAGCGAAGGAGATCGGCTATCCGCTCATGCTCAAGGCCTCTTGGGGGGGCGGCGGTCGCGGGATGCGCCCGATCCTCAAGGAGTCGGAACTGGAAGACAAAGTGCGCGAGGGCCGCCGGGAGGCCGAAGCCGCTTTCGGCAACGGCGAGGGTTATCTGGAAAAGATGATCCTCAAGGCGCGCCACGTCGAGGTTCAGATCCTCGGCGACAAGCATGGCGGCATGTACCATCTTTACGAGCGCGACTGCTCTGTCCAGCGGCGCAATCAGAAGGTCGTGGAACGGGCCCCTGCCCCCTATCTCACCGAAGCGCAACGCGCCGAGATCTGCGAGCTGGGCTACAAGATCTGCAAGCACGTCGATTACGAATGCGCTGGGACGGTCGAGTTCCTGATGGATATGGCGGACGGCAAGTTTTACTTCATCGAGGTCAATCCGCGCGTTCAGGTCGAACATACCGTGACAGAAGAAGTCACCGGCATCGACATCGTGCAGGCGCAGATCCTCATCGCCGAGGGCAAGACCATCGCCGAGGCGACGGGCAAGCCCACGCAGGCGGATGTGACGCTGAATGGTCACGCCCTGCAGACCCGCATCACCACCGAGGATCCGCAAAACAATTTCATCCCCGACTACGGGCGCATCACGGCTTTCCGCGAAGCCACCGGCATGGGCATTCGGCTGGACGGGGGCACGGCATACTCCGGCGGCGTCATCACCCGCTACTACGACAGTCTGCTGGTGAAAGTGACCGCCAAGGCGCAGACGCCGGAAGCGGCCATCGCGCGGATGGACCGGGCGCTGCGCGAGTTTCGTATCCGGGGGGTCTCGACCAACATCGCCTTTGTCGAGAACCTGCTGAAGCACCCCACCTTCCTCGACAACACCTATCACACCAAGTTCATCGACGAGACGCCCGAGCTTTTCCAGTTCTCCAAGCGCCGCGACCGCGGCACCAAGGTTCTGACCTATATCGCCGACATCACCGTCAATGGCCATCCGGAGACCAAGGATCATCCGCGCCCGCCTGCGTATGTGAAAGACCCGCGGGCGCCGAAACTGCGGGCCGAGCCGCTGATGGGGACGCGCAACCTGTTGGAGCAGAAAGGCCCGCAGGCAGTTGCCGACTGGATGAAACAACAGCGCCAGTTGCTCATCACCGATACGACAATGCGCGACAGCCACCAGAGCCTGCTCGCCACGCGGATGCGCTCGATCGACATGATCAAGGTTGCCCCCGCCTATTCCGCCAACCTGCCGCAGCTCTTTTCGGTGGAATGCTGGGGGGGTGCGACCTTCGACGTGGCTTACCGTTTCCTGCAGGAATGCCCGTGGCAGCGCCTGCGCGATCTGCGCAGCCGGATGCCGAACCTGATGACGCAGATGCTGCTGCGCGGCTCGAACGGTGTCGGCTACACCAATTACCCAGATAACGTGGTGCAGGAATTTGTCCGGGTCGCCGCCACCACCGGCGTTGACGTGTTCCGGGTGTTCGACAGCCTCAACTGGGTCGAAAACATGCGCGTTGCCATGGACGCGGTGATCGATAACGGCAAGATCTGCGAAGGGGCCATCTGCTACACGGGCGACATCAACGATCCGGACCGGGCAAAGTACAATCTCAAGTATTATGTCGACATGGGCAAGGAACTGCGGGACGCGGGGGCCCATGTTCTCGGCCTCAAGGACATGGCGGGCCTTCTCAAGCCGGCCGCCGCACGGCAGCTGATCCGCGCCCTGAAGTCCGAAGTCGGGCTGCCGATCCACTTCCACACGCACGACACGGCCGGCGTGGCCTGTGCCACGATCCTAGCGGCCTCCGAGGCCGGCGTCGACGCGGTCGACTGCGCGATGGATGCGCTGTCGGGCAATACCTCCCAGGCCACGCTCGGCTCGGTGGTGGAGGCCCTGAAACATACTGACCGGGACACCGGACTGGACATCTCGGCGGTGCGCGAAATCTCGGACTACTGGGAAGAGGTGCGCGGCCACTATGCCGCTTTCGAGACCGGCATGCAGGCCCCCTCGTCCGAGGTTTACCTGCACGAGATGCCCGGCGGTCAGTTCACCAATCTCAAGGCGCAAGCGGCCTCGCTGGGGCTCGAGGACCGCTGGCCCGACGTGGCCCGCACCTACGCCGACGTCAACCAGATGTTCGGCGACATCGTCAAGGTCACCCCCTCCTCGAAGGTGGTGGGGGACATGGCCCTGATGATGGTCAGCCAGGGCCTGACCCGGGCTGATGTGGAAAACCCCGAGACGGAAGTATCCTTTCCAGACAGCGTGATCGACATGATGCGCGGCAACCTTGGTCAGCCGCCGGGTGGCTTTCCCGACACCATCGTGCGCAAGGTGCTCAAGGGCGAAAAACCCAATCTCGAGCGCCCCGGCAAACATCTCAAGCCGGTCGACCTCGAAGCCGTCCGGAAAAAAGCCTCTGACGCGATGGAGGGCAAACCGGTCGATGACGAGGACCTCTGCGGCTACCTGATGTATCCCAAGGTGTTTCTCGATTACATGGGTCGGCACCGAACCTACGGACCGGTGCGCACCCTGCCCACCAAGACCTTCTTTTACGGGATGGAACCGGGCGACGAGATCAGCGCCGAAATCGACCCGGGCAAAACCCTGGAAATCCGCCTGCAGGCGGTCGGCGAAACCAGTGAGGACGGCGAGGTGCGGGTCTTCTTCGAACTCAACGGTCAGCCGCGCGTCATCCGTGTGCCGAACCGGCTGGTCAAATCCGCGACCCAGAAGCGGCCGAAAGCCGAAATCGGCAATCCCAAACACATCGGCGCGCCGATGCCGGGCGTTGTCGCAACCGTCGCTGCCACAGCGGGCGCCAAGGTGAAATCCGGCGACCTGCTGCTGACAATCGAGGCAATGAAGATGGAAACCGGGATTCATGCAGAGAAAGACGCCGTTGTCAAAGCGGTGCATGTCTCGCCCGGCGGCCAGATCGATGCCAAGGATCTGCTGGTCGAGTTCGAGTAACACCCCGCGCAGATTGCACACCAGGAAGCGTGACAGAAAAAAGGCAGCCCACAGGCTGCCTTTGGACGTGTTTCAAAGACGAAAGATCAGATCAGAATCGGGTCGTCATAGACCAGTTCTTCTTCCGGTGGGTCGCCGTAAGTGGTCTCATACCCGATGTCTTCGAGCATCGCGATGCTGAGATCGGAGACGACATTGTTCACGCTCAATGTCGGCGTCATCACATCCGCGCCAAAATAGCTCTCGTTCAGGTGGTCGCCGCCGGAATCCAGTGGGACGCCAAGCAATGAAAACTCGTCGCCACCGGCGACGTTCGCGTAGATGCTGTCCGGCGCATTATAGGCTTCAATGGCGTTCTGCCCGGTAAAGCGCGTTTCCCCACCGATGCTTTCAACGAAATCGTTGCCGCCCCAGTGGGAGCCGATGCCCATTGCGTGCAAGATTTCATGAAACGCGAAGTCATCAATCACGTTGTAGTTTTCCAACGTCGACAAATTTGCGCTGTTGAAGGTGACTTGACCGGTCTTTGTCAGGCCATTGTCATGCAAGGACCTCGGACCGCCCCAGGCATATCCAGAAACGTCGCCGGAGACCGCGGTGATGTGCATGTCATCGATTCCATCCGCATCGGGCAGATCGCCGTACACATACTCGCTGATCAATTCGGCGCCTTCGATGAACATAAGTTTCTGCGTCTCGGTCCAAGCGCCCTCGAAGGCTATGGAAATATTGAAGTCGGACGTACTGTTCAGACCCGTGACATGAT
>JASFFN010000069.1:0-7339 GCA_050124275.1 Roseobacter sp.
GAGACGGCTGACCGACTCATCGAGAAGCTTGTGCCACGGATCGAAAAGCTCAAAGTCGGCCCCTACACTGCCGGAAACGATGTGGACTACGGGCCGGTCGTGACCGCAGCGGCCAAGGCCAACATCGAAAGACTTGTGCAATCCGGTGTGGATCAGGGCGCGAAACTCGTCGTCGACGGGCGCAACTTCAATCTTCAGGGCTATGAAAACGGTTTCTTTGTCGGCCCGCACCTGTTCGATCATGTGACCAGGGACATGGACATCTACAAGACCGAGATATTCGGTCCGGTCCTTTCAACGGTACGCGCGCAATCCTACGAGGAAGCCCTGGGTCTTGCGATGGATCACGAGTACGGCAACGGCACGGCGATATTTACCCGCGACGGTGATGCGGCACGGGATTTTGCGAACCGCGTGAACGTCGGCATGGTGGGCATCAACGTTCCGATCCCGGTCCCCTTGGCCTATCACACCTTCGGGGGTTGGAAGAAATCGGTGTTCGGCGATCTGAACCAGCACGGTCCTGACGCGTTCAAATTCTACACGCGCACCAAGACCGTGACCTCCCGCTGGCCCTCCGGCATCAAGGAAGGCGGCGAATTCTCCATTCCCGTCATGGAGTGAGCAGCGCCCGCGGCGCGTGGAAACCAAGGGCAGCCGATGTGGCTGCCCTCTCTTAATTCCGTGGTTCCCTGTCAGCCATTGCGACGTCGCCGGCGCAGCGCCGCCAGCCCGCCAATTCCCGCAAGCAACATCCATCCGGCTGCCGGCAGCGGCACCGCCGCAGGGCCTTCTATTTCGGCAACCACGTAGAGGGTGCTGATGGAATTCTCATCGTTGCGCCAGACGAATTCCGTGGCCGACTGCTGTGTCACATCGCCCGCACCTTCCGACCGGAAGGAGAAACCCGTGATCGCGTAGCCGTTGCCCAGATCAAATGTTTCCAGCGCATAATCGTTCCAGGCGGTCGCAAAGACATACCCCATGTTCGATGCATGGTCTTCCGGCGCAGAGCGGATATTCATTTCAAACCCTTCTCTTTCGCCAATCGTGACAACGGGCGAGGAGAGGTCAAATGCCACGACGGCCCGCACATCGAAGTCCATGTCGTGCGTTTCCGCGATCGGCGACGCGTAGTTCCAATCGATCCGCGCCACATCGCATTCAGTCAAACCGCGGGTCAATTCACAGGAAAAATCAAAGTCCGGTATGCCTATGAAACTGGTATTCCAGTAACCCACCGTGGACGGGCCATGCCCCCAAACGACCGCCGTTTTGGGACCGCTGGAGACCCAGTCGTCACCATCGTAAGTGTAATACTCGTCTATGATGACGTCGTCGCCCGCATTCGCGAGATTCTTGAATTTTCCGTCCGCAGATCCGGAAAACTGCAAGGACGCTGCGTACAACGGTGCCGTGCCAAGGCACGTGATCGCAACAACTGCGGAGATTAATGCTCTGCCCATGGGTCAAACCTCGGAAACCAGTTACTCTTCAAAACAAAACGCACCCAATGTGCTGATGTGACCTTATCAAAGACAAAGTCTTGCCACAAAGGGCCACATTTGTTCTTCGGAGCCAGTGAATGGATATTTAGAAGGTAATTCAAAAAGTTATAACAAAAGCTTAATGACATTGATCATTTATTGAACGATGTCGCTCTTGGTCAGAGCGGCGTTGCCGCGTCAAATTTCCACCTAAAGACGAATTCTTCTCTCTAAGTCCCAGTCGATTGTCTCAGAGCCCGGGACAGATAGGGCAAAACCGCCATATTTTCTCGGCTTGCCGCGCGTTGATTCGGTTGCCGCAGACGCCGGGCTGGCATAACACGAACCCATGACCGATTTGATTATGCACAAAAACGGCAAGGCCGGCAGGATCACCCTGAACAGACCAGCAGCCCTGAATGCCCTGACCCATGACATGTGCCTCGACATCGAACACACGCTCGACCGCTGGGCAAGCGACCCCGATGTCAGTCTCGTCATAATCGACGCCGCCGGAGAACGCGCCTTCTGCGCCGGGGGGGATATTGCGCGGCTCTATGAGACAGGGCGTGCAGGCGACTACGCATATGGCCGCAAATTCTGGGCGGACGAATACAGGTTGAACGCCAAAATATTCAGTTATCCCAAACCACTGGTGTCGTTTCTTCAGGGGTTCACCATGGGTGGCGGAGTCGGCATCGGTTGTCACGGAACGCACCGGATCGTGGGGGACACCAGTCAGATCGCAATGCCTGAATGCGGCATCGGACTCATCCCCGATGTCGGGGGCTCGCTCATTCTTGCACTGGCGCCGGGGCGGTTGGGCGAATACCTCGGCACGACGGCGCATCGGATGTCGCCAGCAGATGCGATTTACGCCGGATTTGCGGATCTCTTCATCGAAGTCCAACACTGGCCGGACTTGATGGCAGCGCTCTGCGAGCATGGGGACACCGATGTCCTGGCGCAGGCCGCCACGGATGCGGGCGAGTCCGGGCTGTGCGCCGCGCAGTCAACCATCGACTTCCTTTTCGCCGGTGACAGCCTGAATGACATTCTGAACCTTCTGAAAGCGGCAAAGACCGATTTTGCCGAAAACACGCTGAAGGCGATGTCGCGCAATGCGCCGCTTTCGATGGCCGCCACGGTCGACCTGCTCCATCGGCTGCGCGGGCCTTCGGCAAGCATGTCGAAAGCACTGGATCTCGAGTACCGCTTTACGTCGCGCGCCATGGAGCACGGTGATTTCCTCGAAGGCATTCGCGCGGCGATCATCGACAAGGACCGCAATCCGAAATGGCAATATGCCGACGGCAAAGTGCCGACGGCGGCTGTCAGCCGAATGCTGATGCCGCTCGGCAAGGATGCCCTGAAGCTGGAGGATGACAAAATGAACCCCCTGGAAATAGGTTTCGTCGGACTGGGCAATATGGGGGCCCCCATGGCGGCCAACCTTGCCAAAGCAGGCCTGCGCGTCACGGGCTTTGACCCCGCGGTCAAGGCCGTCGAAGGCGTGACGCTCGTCGGCAGCGGTGCCGAGGCGGTCCGGGCGGCGGATGTCGTCGTGACGATGCTGCCAGACGGCCATATCCTGCGCGCGGTGGCTGATGAGTTGCTGCCGGTCATGCAGTCCGGGGCCTTGTTGCTGGATTGCTCGACCGTGGATGTGGACAGCGCGCGCGCGGTGGCGCGGCAAGCGGCGGATTTCGGTATTTCCTTTGTGGACGCGCCTGTGTCTGGCGGGATCGGCGGCGCGGCGGCGGGCACTCTGACATTCATGGCGGGCGGTACGCCTGACAGCTTTGCCCGCGCCCAACCGCTTTTCGAGATCATGGGACAAAAGGCCGTTCATTGCGGCGACGCCGGTGCCGGACAAGCGGCCAAAATCTGCAACAACATGATTCTCGGCGCGACCATGATCGCCACCTGCGAAGCCTTTGCGCTGGCCGACAAGCTGGGGCTGGATCGGCAAAAGATGTTCGACGTGGTCAGCACCTCTTCGGGATACAGCTGGTCGATGAATGCCTATTGCCCCGCGCCCGGCGTCGGCCCGGAAAGCCCCGCAGACAACGGCTATCAGCCCGGATTTGCAGCTGAACTGATGCTGAAAGATCTTGGGCTGTCCCAGCAGGCAGCCGAAGCGGTCGATGCAGAGACGCCCATGGGGCAACTGGCGTGGCGCCTCTACCGACAGTTTGTCGAGGACGAAGGCGGTCGGGGCAAGGACTTCTCTGCCGTGTTGCCATGGCTGTCTGGTCAAAAGCGGTCAGACAGCGAGTTTTAGCAGAATCCCGCCGATCGTGATACACACGGCAGATCTGTGCCATGACGCCGGTCCATACTTCTTGAAAACGGGACGGCCACCTCCAATCTTGACTGTATTACTCAGACATTGGAGGTAGCTGTGGAAGACCAAAAGGCCAAAAAAGTCCACGTCAATGACATCGTGGAGAAACTCAAAACCGACGTCACCGTCACGGCGCCTGCCTGGGCATTTGTGACGGCAGCCATTTTGGCGCTTGTTCTACTCGGCGTGGCGTTGGATTAATGAAACAACACGCACAGGCATGCCTGATCGGGCTTGCCATCGCCGCCCCAAGCACCGTTGTAGCCGGTCAGGGTATCGCCAGCCTGACAAAAGGGTCACGCGCCACTGTCAGTGGCGTGGTGCATGTCGTCTCGGATGCGAAGACCTTTATCCTCAAGGATCACTCCGGCACGATTCCAGTGCGCATCGGTGCCAGTCCCACACCAATCACAGAAGGCATGCCAGTGACCGTACATGGCACAGTCGACAAACCCTGATCTGTATCGTCCGGTTAAAAACCGGGCGCGCCTGCCTATTCTGCGGCGACCTTGCGGCTGGGCTGTAGCATGGGCTTGAGATACTTGCCGGTATAACTGTCGGCCACTTCCCCGACCTCTTCGGGCGTGCCGGTCGCAACGATCCGGCCGCCGCCGTCACCGCCCTCCGGGCCGATATCGATGATGTGGTCCGCGGTTTTTATCACGTCGAGATTGTGCTCGATCACGATGACCGAATTGCCCTGGTCGACCAGCTCGTGCAGCACCTCCAGCAACTTGCGCACGTCTTCGAAATGCAACCCTGTCGTCGGCTCATCGAGAATGTAGAGCGTGCGCCCGGTCGATCTTTTGCTGAGTTCCTTTGACAGCTTGACCCGCTGTGCCTCTCCCCCCGACAGGGTGGTCGCCTGCTGGCCGACCTTGATGTAACCCAGACCGACCCGCATCAGCGCATCCATCTTTTCCCGGATCGACGGCACCGCCTTGAAGAACTCCTGCGCGTCCTCGACCGTCATATCGAGCACGTCGGCAATGCTCTTGCCCTTGAATCTGATTTCCAGCGTTTCCCGGTTATAGCGCTTGCCCTTGCAGGTTTCGCATTCGACGTAGACATCCGGCAGGAAGTGCATCTCGATCTTGATGACGCCATCCCCCTGGCAGGCCTCGCAGCGCCCGCCCTTCACGTTGAAGCTGAAACGCCCGGGTTTGTAGCCCCGCGCCTTGGCCTCGGGCAGGCCCGAAAACCAGTCCCTGATCGGCGTGAAGGCACCCGTGTAGGTCGCGGGGTTCGACCGGGGCGTTCGACCGATGGGGCGCTGGTCGATATCGATGACCTTGTCGAGATGCTCCAGACCCTTGATGGTTTCACAGGGCGCCGGCGTCTGACGCGCGCCATTGAGTTGCATCGACGCCGTCTTGAACAGCGTTTCAATGGTCAACGTCGACTTGCCGCCGCCCGACACGCCGGTGACACAGACAAATTTGCCCAGCGGATAGTCGACGGTCACGTTCTTGAGATTGTTGCCAGTCGCGTTCACCACCTGCAGTTTTTTCTTGTTGCCGGCGCGCCGCGTTGCAGGCAGGGGAATTTCACGGGTACCGTTCAGATACTGGCCGGTGATCGAGTTTGCGTCAGCCGCGATCTCCTGCGGCGCACCGTGGCTGACCACTTCGCCCCCGTGCACCCCTGCTCCCGGGCCGATGTCAAAGACGTAATCCGCCTCCCGGATCGCTTCTTCGTCATGTTCGACAACGATCACCGTATTGCCCTGATCACGCAGGTTCTTCAGTGTTTGCAGCAACCGGTCATTGTCACGCTGGTGCAGGCCGATGGAGGGCTCGTCCAGTACGTAGAGGACACCCGTGAGGCCCGACCCGATCTGCGATGCCAGGCGAATGCGCTGGCTTTCGCCGCCCGACAGCGTGCCGGCGTTCCGGCTCAGGGTCAGGTATTCCAGCCCGACGTTGTTGAGAAACCCGAGGCGCTCGCGGATCTCTTTCAGGATCGCCCGCGCGATTTCGTTTTTCTGCGCGGTGAGATGCGCCGGCACGGTTTCGCACCAGTCAAAGGCCTCGCGGATCGACATCTCGACCACCTGCCCCACGTGCAGCCCGGCGATCTTGACCGCCAGTGCCTCGCCGCGCAGCCGGAAGCCACCGCAGGTACCGCAGGGGCGGTTGTTCTGATAACGTTCAAATTCCTCGCGGATCCAGGAACTGTCTGTCTCGCGGTAGCGCCGCTCCATATTCGGGATGACCCCCTCGAAGACGCGTGTAACCTGATAGACGCGCCCGCCTTCGTCGTAGCGGAACTGGATTTCCTCCTCGCCCGAGCCGTAGAGGAAGACCTGTTTCACCTTCTCCGGCAGATCCTTCCATCTGGTGGACTGCTTGAACTGGTAGTGTTTCGCAATGGCTTCGATGGTCTGCAGGAAATAGGGGCTCTTCCCCTTGCGCCAGGGCGCCAGCGCGCCATCGGCAATCCTGAGGTTCTGGTCCGGCACCACGAGGCGTTCATCAAAGAACAATTCCACGCCCAGACCATCACAATCCGGGCAGGCGCCGAACGGGGCGTTGAAGGAGAACAGGCGCGGCTCGATTTCAGGGATCGTGAAGCCGCTGACCGGGCAGGCGAATTTCTCGGAAAAGGTCGTGCGCTCCGGCTCGCCCTCGCTGGGGGCCGTCTCGATGATCGCGATCCCGTCCGCGAGATCGAGCGCGGTGCGCAGGCTGTCGGCAAGCCGGGTCTCAAGCCCTTCCCGCACAACGATCCGGTCGACCACCACATCGATGTCATGGCGGAATTTCTTGTCGAGAACCGGCGGTTCATCAAGCTCGTAAAACTGCCCGTCCACCTTCACGCGCTGAAAGCCCTGCTTGCGCAGTTCCAGAAACTCCTTGCGGTACTCTCCCTTGCGGTCGCGGATGATCGGCGCGAGAAGATAGGCGCGCGTTCCCTCCTCCATGGTCATGATGCGGTCGACCATATCCTGCACCTGCTGCGCCTCGATCGGCTTGCCCGTGGCCGGGCTGTAGGGCGTGCCGACCCGCGCGAACAAGAGCCGCAGGTAGTCGTATATCTCGGTCACGGTCCCGACGGTGGAGCGCGGGTTCTTGGAGGTAGTCTTCTGCTCAATGGAAATCGCCGGGCTCAGGCCCGAGATGTGATCCACATCCGGTTTCTGCATCATGTCGAGGAACTGGCGCGCATAGGCGCTGAGCGATTCCACGTAGCGGCGTTGCCCCTCGGCGTAGATCGTATCGAAGGCCAGCGACGACTTGCCCGAGCCGGACAGCCCCGTGATCACAACCAGTTGGTTGCGCGGAATATCCACATCGATGTTCTTGAGATTATGCTCGCGCGCGCCGCGTACTTCTATGTTTTTCAGCTCAGCCATCGACAACCCCCGTCTCACCTCGCACCACATAGGCGCAATGCGTCAAATCGCCAACGAAAACCTTGGAACGAAATATGAACATTATGCAAAATTCCGACGCATCCACAAGATGAAAAACGTCATCACAGCTTCACACCGACGGAAACCGGC
>JASFFN010000070.1:0-7332 GCA_050124275.1 Roseobacter sp.
CATTGTGCTTCGATCCAGTCCTGCGACCGTTCCGCCTCCGGTCGCAGTCGCATCTCGTACGCCATTGAAACCGCCGAGTCCATCATGCCGTCGCCTGTGGCTTCAAGCGTGAGGTTCTCCCAACGACTGCTGTCCTTAGGGTAATAATTCCCGTCAAAAAGCTCGTTCAGGTAATTCGTGATCACCCGGCTGTCGTAAAGCGTGACGCCGTCGGCCCGCTGGAGCGCCGGCAAGCGGGCAAGCGGGTTTGCCGCTTTCAAAGACTCGTCGGAGGCAAAGGCCGTCGTATTGACGGTCTCGATCTCGACCGCGTCGGTCTTTCCCATTTCGTGCAGCAAGACGACGACCTTGCGCACATAAGGTGATGCGGGGGAATGAAAGAGTTTCATCAGCGTATTCCTTTCGGTTTCGCGGCGACAGTATCAGAGACCTCAGCGCTGTCCATCCACGCCCCGCATCATGGCCGCCAGTACGCTGAGTTCCATGCCCTGACCGTAGGCCTCCACGTGATCCGCCGCGCTTTGGCGTGCCTCGTCCGTTTTGTTCTGGTTGAGTTTCCAGGTGCCGTCGACGCCGGATACCTGCATTCGGCAGGGCACGATGGCGCGCATCATCCGCTCCATGACACCGTCGGACATCTTGCTGGTTTTCCATGGTTTTTTGGGAAGCAGGCGGTTCTCAAAAAGCGCGGACTGCCGGTCGAGTAATCCGTGCAATTCTTCCTGTGGCCGAAGCTCCAGCATGCCTGTTAGATGCACCGCCACGTAGTTCCACGTCGGCACCTGATCGATCACCCCGTACCAGTCGGGCGAGATATAGCTGTCTGGCCCGGAGACCGCGATCCGCGCTGCCCTTGGCTCATTCAGCAGCCGTGCAATCGGATTGGAGCGCACCAGATGCAGCCATATTGTCGCGCCGTCTTCATCAAGCAGGAACGGCACATGCGACAGCAGCGGCCCGGCATCACTGTTGACCGCGAGAATGCCGAACGCCCGCTCGCGCGCGTAGGCGAGATTGTGCGCGGCGTCCTGCGTGTGAAAAACGGGATTTGGGTGCACGGAGTTGTCCTCGGAAATCGTTCGCTTGCTCTTGCAGTGAAACGGGCATCTTGGCAAGTTCATCGCGTTCTCAGGGCGGGGCGAAATTCCCCACCGGCGGTAAATGGGCCTGACCCATGAGCCCGCGAGCGGCCTCTCTTCGAGGTGTCAGCAGATCCGGTGAGACGCCGGAGCCGACGGTTAAAGTCCGGATGAAAGAGAATGCGAAAGGATGCGGCCAGGCGCCGTATTCCGTCGTGATCGCCTTGGGTGGACGTGTCTGACCATGAAAGGAGATTACCATGACACACACCCGATTCGCCTTTGTCAAAGCGCGGTGGCACGCCGATATCGTCGATCGCGCCTATGACGGTTTTGTTCAGGACATCCCGGAAGCTTCTGTGGATTCATTTGATGTGCCCGGAGCTTTCGAATTGCCTCTGATGGCGCGCGATCTTGCCGCAAGTGGTGCTTATGCAGCCATTGTCTGCGCGGCTTTGGTCGTGGATGGGGGTATCTATCGCCATGATTTCGTGGTGCAGGCCGTGGTTCAGGGATTGATGCGCGCTGGGCTTGATACGGGCGTTCCGGTGCTGTCTGTCTCCCTGACGCCCCACCACTACCAGGAAACAATACATTACAACGCGATCTACCGGGAGCAGTTCGTCACGAAAGGGCGCGAGGCCGCGCAAGCTGCTCTTGATATCTTGGAAGCGCGCCGGGGTTTGCAAGCCTTGCAGGCTGTCTAGCCCAGATAAGCACGCAGCGCTGGCGGCGGATTGTTCATCAGCTCCGCCGCCAAAGCCGGCGGATGGGCTTTGCCGTCTTCGACAAAAACCACTTCATCCGCGATGCGGGCCACGTCTTCCGGCGCATGCGTGACCATGAGGAGCGTGGCGCCTGTTTCCGAGGCAAGTTCTGCCACCAGATCCAGCATCTCCAACCGTAATGCCGGCCCAAGAGCGGCAAAGGGTTCGTCGAGCAAAAGCAGAGGTTTGTTCTGCACCAGTATGCGTGCAAGCGCCGCGCGGCTCTGCTGACCGCCGGACAGGGCGCCGGGTTTGCGCTCTTCCATGCCAGCCAGCCCGACGCGGGCGATCGCCGCCTCGACACGTTGGCGGTCTTCCGACGCGAGGCGCAGGTTCGGTCGCAGGCCGAGCGCGACGTTCCGGCGGACGGTCAGATGCGGAAAAAGGTTGTTGTCCTGAAACAGCATCGCAACAGGGCGCGCGCCGGGGGCTGCGTCGGTGATGTCGGATCCCGCGCACAGAATGCGGCCCGCTGAGAGTGGAACAAAGCCCCCCAGCGCGCCCAGCAAGGTCGACTTGCCGGCCCCCGACGGGCCGATCACGGCGACTTTGCGCCCTCGGTTGACGTCAAAGTCAGCCGAAAGGATGAAATCGCCCTGCCGTATCTCGACGCCCTCAAGCTTCAGCATACCAACGTGCTCCTCGATCGCAGGTCCAGAAGATGGCGAGCGCCATGGCGAGCAGGATCAGAGCCGCCCCGGCGGCCGCTTCGGTCTGGTATGCCCCCATCAGCCGGTACATTTGCAAGGGTAATGTCGCGCGCTCCGGATCGGCGAACAATGCGATCACACCCAGATCTCCGACCGACAAAGCTCCGGTGAGGCCTGCGGCGAAACCGATTTGCGGCAGTACGCGGGGCAGGATCACCCACCGCCAGGCCGCCGCGCCCGTGACATTCAGAGCAAAACACAGGCGTCCGTGCGTCTTCAGGGCTTCGCGAATACCGGGCACGAGAATGCGAAGCGCGAAAGGCAGCGCCATCAACGCATTGACCACGGCGGTGACGGGCAGGGACAGGCTTACCGGGTTGGCTATGGGGTTTATCAGGATGAACCAGCCCGTGCCGAGCATCAGAGGCGACGCCGACAAGCCCAGCAGGCCGATGGTTTCAGCGCCACCCCGCGGACGCGTTGCGATCCAGCCCGCCAGAGGCACGGCGAGCAGCAGAAGGACCAGAATGCTGAACGCGGCCACCCAGACCGACGTCTGCGCGGCGCGCCAGACCGATGCCGGTACGTCGGGCAGGCCGGCCAGCCCGGCAAGAACGACGGCGAGCAGGGGAACGAGTAGAAAAGCCGCGCCAAGCAGGATAACCACGGCGTCGGCGAGGCGTTGGGCACCCCCGCGCGCATCCCAGCGTTGCAGCGGACGGTCCATGCCGCCGGTCAATGAGATTTGCGGGATGATCCAGAGCGCAACCAGCGCGGCGCTGCCGGCAAGCCCGAGCTGGACAAATGACAAAAGTGCCGCCTTTGCGAGGTCGAAGTCGAAACGGAAGGCCTGATAGATCGCCAGTTCGATCGTGGTGGCGCGGGGCCCGCCGCCAAGGGTCAGGGCCACCGCGAAACTGGTCAGGCAGATCACGAAGATCAGTGCGGCAGCCCCGGGCAGGACGCGCAGAAGCAAGGGGAGTTCCACCGTGCGAAATATGACGGCGGGCGGCAGGTTGAGTTGTGCGGCCAGCCTGAAACGTTCGGCGGGGATGCTTTCCCAGCCTTGCAGCAAGAGGCGCGTCGCCAGCGGCAGGTTGAAAAACACATGCGCCAGAACGACACCCTGCAGGCCGTAGATCGACACTTGAGGCAAGCTAACCGCTTCGAACAGCGTGTTCACCCATCCGTTGCGCCCGAAGATTGCCAGCAGGCCCAAGACGGCGACAATCACCGGCAGGATGAACGGCGCGCCCAGAAGGGTGACGAGGAAATGCCGCCCGGGCATGTCCCGGCGCGCCAGGGCACGTGCCAGCGGAACGGCCAGGGCGACCGAAACCACGGCGGACAAGAAAGCCTGCGCCACGGTGAAGCGGATCGCCTGCCATTCCGCCGGCCCGAAGCCCGCGCTGGCCTCGGCCCGCAGGCCGATGCCCAGAAATGCAAGGAGAACCGCTGCGACCACCGCAGTCCCCGCAGCGATACCGGGGACGCCGCTTATTGGCTGAGCGCGTTGCGCCATGTCTCGATGGCCTCGGCCTGAACCTCGGCCGCCTCCGCTTCGGAATAGAAGAGCACCTTGCCAGGCAGGGGCAGGTCAGACCAGCCCTCGGGCCAGTCGGCCTGCGGCAGAGCGGAGGGCAGCGACCAGTTTGCCGTGGGAATCATCTTCTGAAAATCGCGGGACATCACGTAGGCCATGAAGGCATCCGCCAGTTCGGGCTGGTCCGTATTCGCGATCTTGCCCACCGTTTCGACCATGAAATAGTGACCTTCGGGAAAGATCGCCGCTTTCTTGGTGAAGTCCTCCTCGGCGAACATGTGATAGGCGGGCGAAGTGGTGTAGCTGAGCACCATGTCCGCTTCGCCATCGGTGAACAGGCCGTAACTGGCCGACCAGTCCTTGGTTACCGTCAGGATTTTCGGGGCGAGCTTTTCCCATACCGCGCCGGACTCATCGCCGTAGATCGCGTGCACCCAGAGCACGAGTGCCAGACCCGAGATCGACGTGCGCGGGTCCTGGATGACGATTTTCACGTCGTCGGACATCTCCAGAAGTGCTTCGAAAGAGGTGGGGGGCGTGTCCAGTCTGGTCTCGTCATATATGAAGGCGGTGTGCCCAAAGTTGAACGGCAGGAAAATCTCGTCCGTCCAGTCGATTGGCAGGGTGAGCGCGTCGTTATCCTGCCCATGCGGTGCGAAAAGCCCGGTGGCCCGCGCACGGGCCGTGACGTCGGAGGAAAGGCCGATCACGACATCCGCCTTTGTGCGCTTGCCTTCCAGAAGCAGGCGCGGCAGCAGATCGCCGGTCGAGAATTGCAGGTCACATGCACAGGATTCTTCAAATTCGGATTCGATGATAGGGCCGGGGCCCCACTCGGACGTGAAATAGTCGCCCGCATAGACGGTCAACACGGGTGTCTCCGCCGCCGTTTGCGAGGCGAGCAAGATCGTGGCTGCTGTCAGTGTTCTTCGCATGATCCATCCTTCTCTTATGCGTCGAACGGCGAAAGATGATGATATGCTCACCTTCCCTCCGCCGGTCCTAACCGGTTCAGGTTCTACGGGTCCGTGCGCGTCACACATCTCAGCCTTGCGGCCCCCCGAGGTACTGCAGGACGTAGAGCGTATGCAGGCTTTTGGCAAGCGATAAGGGCTTGAGGCGGCCAGCCCGCGTCGCTAAGCAGCGGTTTCAAAGGAGCATGCCCATGTCGATGAACACCTTCGGCCATCTTTTCCGCGTGACAACCTGGGGCGAAAGCCACGGTCCTGCCCTGGGCGCCACGGTAGATGGCTGCCCGCCGGGTGTGCCGGTTGACGAAAGCATGATCCAGCACTGGCTCGACCGGCGCAAGCCGGGCCAGAACAAATACACCACCCAGCGGCGCGAAGCCGACGCCGTCAAAATCCTTTCCGGCACCTTCGAAGGCATGACGACCGGCACGCCCGTGCAACTGATGATCGAGAATACCGACCAGCGGTCGAAGGACTACGGCGACATCAAGGACAAGTTCCGGCCCGGGCATGCCGACATCACCTATTTCCAGAAATACGGCATACGCGATTATCGCGGCGGCGGGCGGTCATCGGCCCGGGAAACGGCCGCGCGGGTCGCGGCGGGGGGCCTCGCGCGCGAAGCGATCAAGGCCATCGCGCCCGGGGTCGAGATCAGAGGATACATGACCCGCATGGGCGCGCATGAGATCGACCGCGACCGTTTCGACTGGGATCAGATCGACCGGAACCCGTTCTGGACACCGGACGCGCAAGCGGCGCAGGACTGGGCCGACTATCTCGATGGTTTGCGCAAGTCCGGCAGTTCGGTCGGTGCGGTGATCGAGGTCGTGGCCCGCGGCGTGCCGGCGGGTCTGGGCGCGCCGGTCTACGGCAAGCTCGATACCGATCTTGCCGCCGCCATGATGAGCATCAATGCCGTCAAGGGCGTGGAGATCGGGGAAGGCATGTCGGCCGCGCTGCTGACCGGAGAACTCAATGCCGATGAAATTTCGATGGGGCCTGACGGGCCAGTCTATTCCTCGAACCACGCGGGCGGCATTCTGGGCGGCATCAGTACCGGACAGGACATCGTCGTGCGCTTTGCGGTGAAGCCGACCTCCAGCATTCTGACGACCCGCAAGACGATCACGAAAAGCGGTGAAGATACGGAAATCATCACGAAAGGCCGCCACGACCCTTGTGTCGGCATCCGGGCCGTTCCCGTGGGCGAAGCGATGATGGCTTGCGTGCTTCTCGATCATTTGCTGCTGCATCGCGGCCAGATCGGGGAAAACCGTGGTCGCATCGGCTGAAGCGCACGCTTGATCTTTCACGCGTTGCGGCGCAGAGAGGTCCGATGGCGGCCGACCTGACCCAGAACAAACCCGGGCTTGCGATCAGTCTGAAGCTGACCGCCGTCTTTCTGTTCATGGTGATGGCCGCTTTGGTGAAAAGCGCATCCGACCATGTGCCGCCCGGACAGGCCGTCTTCTTCCGGTCCTTTTTCGCCGTCCCGATCATCATGATCTGGCTGTGGCATCAGGGTCAGTTGCGCGACGGACTGGTCCCGTCGAACTTCATGGGGCACGTGTGGCGCGGCGTATTCGGGACGACCGCGATGGGCCTGACCTTTGCCGGCCTTGGCCTGCTGCCCCTGCCAGAAGTTACCGCGATCGGCTATGCCACGCCCATTTTCACCGTGCTCTTCGCGGCGATATTTTTGGGAGAACGCATTCGGATATTTCGTCTGTCTGCCGTCGCTTTGGGTCTTGTCGGGGTGATGATCGTGATTTCGCCGCGGCTGTCTCTGGGTGCCGAAGCGGTCACCACCGCTGCGACCGTCGGTGCCCTGATGGTGCTCGTTGCGTCAGTATTGCGCGCTTTGGTGCAAATCCATTTGCGCCGGCTGGTGCAGACCGATACGACCGCCGCCATTGTGTTTTACTTCTCCATGACGGCATCCACGCTCGGTTTGCTGACGCTGCCGATGGGATGGATCACGGGTCTTGAGGCGCTGGAATGGACCCAGCCCGCGCTCTGGGTTTTTGCGATCCTCATTCTGTCCGGTCTGATCGGAGGTGTGGCGCAGATCATGGTTACGGCCTCTTACCGGTTCGGTGGGGCGTCCATGCTCGCACCTTTCGACTATGCATCGATGATATTTGCCAGCGCGATCGGCTATGTGGCCTTTGGCGAGGTGCCAACCGTCCACATCGTGCTCGGTGCCAGCCTCGTGATCGCCGGCGGCGTGCTTATCATCTGGCGGGAACGTCAACTCGGACTGCAACGCAGCAGCAAGCGGAAAAGTGGCATGGCCTCGTCGCAGACCGGTTTACCGAA
>JASFFN010000071.1:0-7299 GCA_050124275.1 Roseobacter sp.
AACCTGATCGGCAACAACGATCCCGGCGCCGAGGCGGTTGCCCGGCTCTTCGAGGGGCTGTCCAAGACCATGTGACGACAGTCAAAGGCATGATGAAGCAAGATCAGGAAAAAACGGCAAAACCGACCATCAACGACATTGCACGCGTAGCGCAGGTCAGCCTCGCAACAGTGGACCGTGTACTGAATGCACGGCCCGGCGTGCGCGAGATCACCGTGCAGAAGGTCAATAAAGCCATCGCCGATCTTGGTTACGTGCGTGACACAGCAGCGGCAAATCTGGCGCGGGGCCGTGTCTACCATTTCGTGTTCATCCTGCCGGCAAGCGACAACGAGTTCGTAGACCTGTTGGAATCGGCAATACACCAGCTTGGCAGTGGCTTGCGGCATGAACGAACGCGTCTTTCTTGTGTTCGGGTGGCTGCTTTCGACCCGATGGCGCTCGCGGCGACGATCGAGAAGATCGACCGGGTGCGGGCGGATGGTGTTGCAATCCTCGGGCCCGAAACGCCGTCAGTACGGGACTCGATTGCACACCTGAAGGAAAACGGGGTCACGGTCGTGTCCCTTGCCGCGGATATTCCAAGTTCGGAGCGCGATCGCTATGTCGGTGTGGACAACGTGGCGGCGGGCCGCACAGCCGGCCAGCTGCTGGGCCGGTTTCTGGCGGCGCGGACCGGAAAGGTTCTTGTCCTGACCGGATCGATGCTCGCGCGCGATCACCTCGAAAGGCGGCTCGGATTTGATGAAGTCATGGCCCGTGATTTTCCCAATCTGGATGTTCTGGCGTCATTGGAAGGGCGCGACGATCCGGGTCTGATCGAACGGCTTTTGCCGGATGTGCTGGCGGATCACGCTGATATCGTCGGGATATACTCGTCGGCCGCCGGCAATGACGGCCTGGTGCGCTTCCTTGCGACAAAGCCTTTCCGGCAAAAGCCTGTTATCGTCGCACATGAACTGACACCCTTGTCGCGCAGGGCCTTGAGGGATGGCATATTCGATGCGGTCATCAACCAGGATACCGGTCATCTGGTGCGCAGCGCGGTGCGTGTGATGCGGGCCAAACGGGATAAAACGCCGATCAACACATCGCAGGAACGTATCCGCATCGACATATATTTAAAGGAAAACATGCCGCCGTAAGGTGGTGGAAAACGGGAGGTTGGACAATGAAGACGATTAAGGGACCAGCGCTTTTCCTCGCGCAATTCGCAGGAGACGATCCGCCGTTCAATTCGTGGGACGCGATCACCAAGTGGGCGGCGGACTGCGGCTACGAGGGCGTGCAGGTGCCCAGTTGGGACGGGCGGCTCTTTGATCTCGCGAAAGCCGCCGAGAGCAAGGATTACTGCGAGGCGTTCACCGGTCAGGCACAGGAAAACGGTGTCGCGGTCACCGAACTTTCAACGCACCTGCAAGGCCAGCTGGTCGCCGTGCATCCTGCATATGATGCGGCCTTTGACGGGTTTGCCGACCCGTCGGTACATGGAAATCCAACCGCACGTCAGGAATGGGCGGTCGATCAGGTTATGAAAGCAATTTCGGCGTCGGCAAACATGGGCATCGGGAGCCATGTGACGTTTTCCGGAGCCTTGGCCTGGCCCTACGTCTATCCATGGCCTCAGCGCCCCGCCGGATTGATCGAAACGGCATTTGACGAACTGGCGCGCCGCTGGCGCCCGATTCTGGATCACGCCGAGGAACACGGCGTCAACATCTGCTACGAAATCCATCCGGGCGAGGACTTGCACGACGGCGTCACCTTCGAGATGTTTCTTGAGCGGGTCGGCAATCATGCGCGCTGCAACATGCTCTATGATCCGTCGCACTACGTTCTGCAGTGCCTCGATTATCTCGACCACATCGATATCTACAAGGACCGGATAAAGATGTTTCACGTCAAGGATGCCGAGTTCAATCCAACGGGCCGGCAGGGTGTCTACTCGGGTTACCAGCCGTGGGTGGATCGCGCCGGCCGTTTCCGTTCGCTGGGAGACGGGCAGGTCGATTTCGCGGCGATTTTCGCCAAGATGGCCGCGAATGATTTCGACGGCTGGGCCGTGGTGGAGTGGGAGTGCTGCCTCAAGCACCCCGAGGATGGCGCGCGCGAAGGCGCGCAGTTCGTCAAGGATCACATCATACGTGTGACGGAAAGAGCGTTCGACGATTTCGCGGGGGGCGGCGCGGACGAGGCCGCCAATCGCAAGATGCTGGGGATTTCATAAAATGGCACGGATCAGGCTGGGTATGGTGGGCGGCGGCAAAGATGCCTTCATTGGCGCGGTGCACCGCATCGCGTCGCGCATTGATGACCGCTACGAATTGTGCGCAGGGGCGTTGTCGTCCACACCGGAAAAATCGCGGGAATCGGGTGAGGCGCTGGGCCTTGAACGCGTCTATGACGATTTCCGACAAATGGCGATCCGTGAAGCGCGACTGAAAAACGGGATCGAGGCCGTCGCCATTGTGACGCCCAATCACGTGCATTTTGCCGCGGCACGCGAGTTTCTGAAACGCGGAATACATGTCATCTGCGACAAGCCGCTGACCTCCACGCTGGCCGACGCCAGGAAACTGGTCAAGGCGGCGGAACAGGCCGACGCGCTATTTGTCCTGACGCACAATTATACCGGATACCCGATGGTGCGACAGGCCCGCGAGATGGTCGCCGGTGGTGAGATCGGGAAGGTTCGCGTCGTGCAGGTCGAATATCCGCAGGACTGGTTGACGGTGGAGCAGGATTTCAAACAGGCGGAATGGCGCACGGACCCGGTGCGTTCCGGTGCCGGGGGCTCGACCGGCGATATTGGCACCCACGCGCATAATCTCGCGCGCTTTGTCACCGGGCTGGAAGTTGAAAGCCTTTCGGCAGACCTTGACGCCTTCGTGCCCGGCAGGCGGGTTGACGACAATGGCCATGTATTGCTGCGCTTTGAAGGCGGTGCAAAGGGAATGCTCTGGTGCAGCCAGGTGGCTCCCGGCAATGAAAATGCCCTGCGCATCAGGGTATACGGTGAAAAAGGGGGGCTGGAATGGGCGCAGGAGGATCCGAATTACTTGTGGTTCACGCCTTTCGGCGAGCCAAAGCGTCTTATCACGCGCAATGGCGCGGGCAGCGGAGCCGCGGCCGCACGCGTGAGTCGGATTCCGCCCGGTCACCCTGAGGGCTATCTGGAATGTTTCGCCAATATATACAGCGAGGCGGCTGACGCGATCGAGGCGCACCGTGACGGGCGCGCTCCGGTCGAAGAGGTGCTTTTGCCCGGTATCAAGGACGGTTTGCGGGGGATGGAGTTTATCGACGCCTGCGTCCGGTCTTCGGCGCGCAACGCGGCGTGGATCACTTTATCGCGGCATTGATCGCTCTGATGGTTCGCCGGTCGGCCCATGGCCGATAGCCGGTCTGCCTCATGCGCGATCTAAAGGAAACGGTTGACGAGATTTTCCAACCGCTCCTGACGACCGGACAGGGGCTGCGGGTTTACATTCTCTTTCCGGACGCGGTCGGCGATTGTGCCAAGGTCCGACGACAACAGCGCCTTGCCGGCATCCGTGTCCCACTTCGCGTAGCGGGCGCGGCGTTGCTCCTCCAGGGTACCGTCCTGCAGCATGGCGCCGGCGGCTTTCAGCCCTGCCGCGCAGGTATCCATCGCGCCGACATGGGCAAGGATCAGGTCTTCGGGGTCAAGAGACTGGCGGCGCAGTTTTGCATCGAAGTTCGTTCCGCCCGTGGTAAAGCCGCCCGCGCGCAGCACCTCGTAATAGGCCAGTGCCACCTCGGCCACATTGTTCGGGAACTGATCGGTATCCCAACCGGACTGGTAATCGTTGCGGTTCATGTCGATGGAGCCGAAGATGCCAAGCTCACGCGCCACGGCCAGTTCATGCTCGAAGGAGTGGCCGGCAAGGATCGCATGGCCCTGTTCGATATTGACCTTCACCTCATTCTCGAGCCCGAAGTCCTTGAGAAACCCGTAGACGGTCGCGACGTCATAGTCGTACTGGTGCTTGGTCGGCTCCTGCGGTTTCGGCTCGATCAGGATCGTGCCCTTGAAGCCGGTCTTGTGCTTGTAATCGACGACCATCTGCAGCATCCGGCCTGCCTGTGCGCGTTCGCGGCCCATGTCGGTGTTGAGCAGGGTCTCATACCCCTCGCGCCCGCCCCAAAGCACGTAATTCTCGCCGCCGAGCCTGATGGTTGCGTCCATGCAGGACTTGATGGTCGCGGCAGCATAGGCAAAGACATCCGGGTCGGGATTGGTCGCCGCGCCCGCCATGAACCGGCGATGCGAAAACAGGTTTGCCGTCCCCCAGAGCAGCCTGACGCCGGTTGCCTCCATTTTCCCGGCAAAATACTCGGTGATCTCTTCCAGATTACGGGTGTTTTCCGCATAGCTCGCGCCCTCGGGGCGCACGTCGGCGTCGTGAAAGCAGAAATAGGGCACACCGAGAATCCGGAACATTTCAAAGGCGACATCCGCCTTGAGCTTGGCCAGGTCCATCGTCTCCCCGAACCATGGCCTGTCGAATGTCTGCCCGCCGAACGGGTCTCCGCCCGGCCAGGCAAAACTGTGCCAGTAGGCGCAAGAAAACCGCAGGTGATCCTGCAGCGACTTGCCCAGCAGCATCTCGTTCGCGTCATAATGCCGAAAGGCGAACTCGTTTTCCGTTGCCGGGCCTTCGAAACGGATCGCGGGGACGTCCTTGAAAAAGTCTGTCATGGGTCAAAAGTCCTTCATAAGTCTGTAGGCGCGTTTGTAGCGCGCATGTGCCTCGGCCATCGGAGCCGACAGCGCGGGGTCCGGATCAACGCTGTGCGCGAGGGGCGGCTGGTATGCCACGTCGAACCCGGCGCCAGCGCCCGCCATCATCCCGAGGCGGGCCGCGCCGAGGGCCGCACCAAAGTTGCCGGCGCGCGGGACGTCCAGCGGGATCTGCAAGGTGCTCGCCAGCATACTGACCCAATGCGCGGATTTCGCGCCGCCGCCCAGCACGAGCGCGCGGTCGATCGTTGTGCCGGTGGCCGCCAGCGCATCCCGGCAGTCCGCGAAGGCAAAACTCACGCCTTGCAGCACCGCGCGCGCGGCGGCCCTGACATCCGTGGCGTGGTCCAGATGCAGGAATTGTCCCCGTATCGCGGCATCGTTGTGCGGCGTGCGCTCGCCCCCCAGATAGGGCAGGAAGAGCGTTTTGCCCGGGGCCTGAACCTCGCCAAGATCACGCGTGAGCGTTTCTGCGGTCTGACCCGTCAGGCGCGCAAGCCATTCCAGCGCATCCGTTGCGGCAAGGATCACGCCCATCTGGTGCCATGTCCCGGGCAGGGCATGACAAAAGGTATGGACCGCCGAAGCCGGAGCAGGGCGGTATCCGCTGTTTGCCGCGAAGAGAACACCTGACGTTCCCAGCGACAGGAAGGCGCTGCCGTCTTCGACGACGCCCGAGCCGATGGCCGCCGCGGCGTTATCGCCCCCCCCGCCGGCGACGATGGATGGCGTCAGGCCCAGATCTTCGGCAAGTGCGCACCGCAGGGTTCCGGAAGGTTGCGAGCCTTCGACCAGCGACGGCATGTGATCCCGCGCGAGCCCGCAGGCGTTGAGAAGTGCCTCCGACCAGTCTCGGCGGCCAGTGTCGAGCCACGCGGTGCCCGCCGCGTCCGACAGGTCGGAGACGTATTCGCCGGTCAGGAACAGCCGCAAATAGTCTTTCGGCAGAAGGAACTTTGCGGTTTTGTCGAATATCCCCGGTTCGTTTCGGCGCACCCATTCGACCTTGGGCGCGGTGAACCCGGGAAAAACGATATTGCCGCTGATCGCCCGAAATTGCGGGTCCGCGTCCATCTTGGCGGCTTCCGCGTGACTGCGCGTGTCGTTCCAGAGCATGCAGGGTCGCAGCACGCCTCCATCGGCGCCAACGAACGTGGCGCCATGCATATGACCCGAAAGGCCGATCCCCTGCAAAGCCTTGCATCTGGGATGTGCCGCCAATGCGCCGAGCGCTTCCATGGCGGCGTCACACCAGCTTTGCGGATCCTGTTCCGACCAACCGTCATGCGCGCGCGCCACGCTCAAGGCGACCGAATGTTCGGCGAGAACCTCCTGCGCCTCATCGATGAGGATGGCCTTGAGCGATGACGTCCCGAGATCAAGGCCGATGAAGCTCATGCCGCGGCTTTTGGATTCTTTCCAAGAATGATCATCGACAGGATATCATCCTCGGTGACGTCTTCGACCCGCTCGTTCCCGATCATCCGCCCGTTTTTCATGACGGCCACCCGGTCGCAAAGCTCCATCATTTCGCGCGTGTCATGGCTGATGAGGAAAATGCCCAGGCCCTGTTTCTTGAGCTCCTTGATGAGGTCGGCGACCATCGCCGTCTCATGCACGCCCAGAGCGGCGGTGGGTTCGTCCATGATGAGAATCTTGGCGTTGAAATAGACCGCGCGCGCGATCGCAACGGACTGGCGTTGACCGCCCGAGAGGGCAGACACCGGCTCTTTCAGCTTTTTGAAGTTGGGGTTGAGGCGCGCCATGATTTTCGCCGTTTCGCTCTCCATCTTGGCGTCGTCGACAAAACCCAGAGGGGTCGTCAGTTCGCGCCCGAGAAAGAGATTGGAGGCCGCGTCGAGATTATCCGCCAACGCAAGCGTCTGGTAGATCGTTTCGATGTTGTAATGCCGCGCATCGATCGGAGAATTTATGTTGGCTTTTTCCCCGTTGATGCGGATTTCGCCCGTGTCCTTCTGGTAGGCGCCGGACAGGATCTTGATAAGGGTCGACTTGCCCGCGCCGTTGTGGCCCAGAAGGCCGACGACCTCGCCGGGGTAGAGATCGAGGTTGACGTGGTCCACCGCGCGGATGCCGCCGAAAGAAATGGAGATATCCCGCATCTCGACGAGTGGCGTGCCTGTGCGTTCGGTCATATCGGGCCTCCTTACTTCGACTTGCGACGGTAGAGGATGTCGAGATAGACGGCCAGCACCAGCACGGAGCCGACGACGATCTGCTGAATGGCGGCGTCAAAGCCGATCAGCACCATGCCGGTCTGCAATGACTGCATCACCAGCGCGCCCAGCACGGCACCGTAGATCGTGCCAACGCCGCCCGACAGAGACGTACCGCCGATGACGGCCGCTGCAATGACGTAGAGTTCATCCAGCGTCCCGAGCGCGTTCGTGGCCGAACCCAGACGGGCGGAGGCCACCACGGCCGACAGCCCCGTCAGCGCGCCCATGAGGGCGAAGATCTTGACCGTCATCATGCGTGTGTTGATGCCCGCGAGCGCGGCGGCTTCGGGGTTG
>JASFFN010000072.1:0-7258 GCA_050124275.1 Roseobacter sp.
GCGAGAGTTGCCCCTGGACATTGATGTCGCGCGCTTGCGTGCGCAGTTGAACGACCCAATGGAGTTTGACCTGAGACCGATCCGGATATTGTTGCTCGGGCAAAGCGAAATGCCTGATCTGAAACCGGAATTCAGGGCGGGTCTGCAGCGCAGCATTGAACTTGAGTCCAGTGAATTGGGTGCTTTCGCCACCGCTTTGATCCAGCTTGGAGGTTCGGCCTCGGTCGAGGAAATCGCGGCGACCTATCTGATCAATCAACAAGTGCCGCTCGTGCCCCGGGAAGTACTGATCGAAGCGTTGGCGCTGCATCACGAGAGCGGCTCACCAGAACTGAGAAAGACGATCTCCAGGAGCCTTGCAACGGCGGCTTGGGTTGATCCGGCTCTTGCCGGGGCAATTGCGCGTCAGTTCGGCTCACGAAACGACGGGTCTCAACAAGAGGTGGTCGCGGCAGCGCTGCAGGACGTCGCTTTGATCTCGCCGGCGGACAGACAAGACATCTTGCAGTATTTGTCGATGCATCGGACGGCGCAGCCCTGATGGCAAAATAACTGTCGTGCCAAGGGTCTCGATCCCGCGGCAATCAGTGCCTTAGCGGCGAGGTCTCGTTTTGTGAACGCGCAAGAATTCCAAAAAATTGCCTACAATCAGCCACAAAGTTCCCGCATGGCGAGAAGGTCAGGAGAAATGCAATGGCAAGTACGGCAGACGCTGCAGTTGTTGACCACATTGTTGTAATGCAACGCTTGAAACAGAGCTTCAGAGCAATCGAGAGGGATGCAGCTTGTTTGCGGTTCGCGATGTGGTTTTGCGGTGCCGGCCTGTTGCTGGCGTGTCTGATGCTGGCCCATCACCTGTTTCAGGTGCCCGCACTATCCTTCATTTGGACGTTGATTGTTTCGATCTGCAGCTGACATGCCAGCAAGCAGAAGGTTGCCAGCGCCACGCGCGTCGGTTCCATGTATGCGTATCTGCAACTTGCAGTTCACCGACCCGGCGGTCACGAAACAACAGCCCCGACGCCGCAGGGCTGTTGTTTTTAACCTCACTCGCGGTTCATGCGCCAGTGTTCGCTGTTCACACACAGCGTCGATGGCTTGTGTGAAGGGTCGTTTTTCAAACGTTCGGTCGCGCGTGCGTTGAGATAAGCAAACACGGCAACAAAACCAATAGTTCCAAAGCTGAGTACGATGGGTAGTTCCATGATAGCCTCCTTTGATAACTTCTGAACGTGTTACGCTGCACATGCAGTATTGGATGAAAAATTTCAGCAAAATCAGTGGCATACCTCAGTATACCGTCAAATAGCCGCAGCGTTTCAGGCACTTAGTTGTTATGCGGCAGGCTGTCGCAAGCTAGTGGAGCACCATCACCACGACGGCGAAGTACAGCAGCAAACCGACCCATCCGAAGCTTGCGGCCGCCAAGGCCAGCCCGAACAGCGTGGCAAGAACAACCGCGGATTCGGCATAGCTTTTCGCTCTGGATTGCTTGTGGAGTCTGTCCAGTTCCGTCTGGATATCACGCCCTGCGACGCGTGAGACAACATGCGCCGTCACTCTGTAGCAAGTCTTTTCCAGTGACGTGGTTATCGGTGCAGACTGTTTCACGCGTGAACTGTAACAATCATCAAGACCGCTTCCAACCCCGGGCGCGTCACGCCCGCGCGGAGCTATCCGGCGAGCTTTTTCGATACGAGTTGATTGACCACCTTCGGGTTTGCTTTTCCGCCGGTGGTTTTCATGACCTGACCGACGAACCAGCCGGCGAGTTTCGGGTTTTCCTTCGCCTTGGCGACCTGATCCGGGTTTGCGGCAATGATCTCGTCCACGGCGGCCTCGATTGCGCCCGTGTCCGTGACCTGTTTCATGCCGCGTTCCTCGACGATGCGCGCGGGATCGCCGCCTTCGGTATAGACGATCTCGAAAAGCTCCTTGGCGATTTTGCCGGAGATGGCGTCAGAGGAGATAAGATCGATGATCCCGCCAAGCTGTGCCGGCGTGACCGGGCTCTCGGTGATGTCGTGGTCTTCTTTCTTCAAGCGACCGAAGAGCTCGTTGATGACCCAGTTCGCGGCGCTCTTGCCGTCGCGCCCCTTGGCGACAGCCTCGAAATATCGGGCTGAATCCAGATCGGCCGTCAGCACCGAGGCGTCGTAATCGCTCAGCCCGAAGTCGGCCATGAAACGCGCTTTCTTGGCGTCGGGAAGCTCGGGCAGGTTTGCGGCAATCTCATCCACCCAGGACTGTTCAATTTCCAACGGCAGCAGATCCGGGTCGGGGAAGTAGCGATAGTCATGCGCCTCTTCCTTCGATCGCATGGATCGCGTTTCATTGCGGTCCGGATCATAGAGGCGCGTTTCCTGCTCCACTTTGCCGCCCGCTTCGACAATCGCGATCTGGCGCCGCGCTTCGACGTCGATGGCTTGCTGAATAAAGCGCATCGAGTTCATGTTCTTGATTTCGCAGCGCGTACCCAGATGGCTGAAGTCCTGCGTGGCCTGATACTTCTCATAGTCGCCCGGGCGGCAGATCGAGACGTTCACATCCGCGCGCAGGTTCCCGTTCTGCATGTTCCCGTCGCAGGTGCCGAGGTAGCGCATGATCTGGCGCAGCTTGGCGATATAGGCCGCCGCCTCTTCCGGGCCGCGTATGTCCGGGCGCGACACGATCTCCATCAGGCAGACCCCGGTCCGATTGAGATCCACGAAGGACATATGCGGGTCCATGTCATGGATCGATTTGCCCGCGTCCTGTTCCATGTGGATACGCTCGATCCGCACAAGGCGCGCGGTGCCATCGCCAAGTTCGACCAGAACTTCGCCTTCGCCGACGATCGGGTGATAGAGCTGGCTGATCTGGTAGCCCTGCGGAAGGTCAGGGTAGAAATAGTTCTTGCGGTCAAACGCAGAGATCAGGTTGATCTCGGCCTTGAGGCCCAGCCCGGTACGGACCGCCTGTTCCACGCAGAATTCATTTATGGTGGGCAGCATGCCGGGCATGGCGGCATCCACAAAGGATACGTTGTTGTTGGGCTCGGCCCCGAATTTGGTCGACGCGGCTGAGAAGAGTTTCGCGTTCGAGGTAACCTGCGCGTGCACCTCCATGCCGATGACAAGTTCCCAGTCCTCCTTCGCGCCGGAAATGACTTTCGGTCTTGGCGTGCCATAGGTCAGGTCGAGCATGGGGTATCCCTCTGCAATCCAGTCTGTGCGAGACGGTTTAGGCCAGAGGGCGAGGTGCCGCAAGTCCCGCGCATCTTCAATGGCGCGCGACAGGATGCCTGATTCAGATTTCGTTTGGCAAGCCCTGCCAACTCAGAGGGTATGGCCCTTCGTGGCTGTCCGGCAGCGCATTGCGCCGGATCATGCGCGCTTCGCACGCGAAATTGTCCTTGATGCGCACGACAATGAGCGAGTCGAAAGGGAGTGCCAGGTCCACATCGACCATGTTCGACGGACCATGGGGTGGCAGGTGTACAATTTCCACGCCGGTCTCGGCGCAGTTCCGGTCGGGCCCCTCAAAGGGGATGTCGCAATGGATGGCTGCGTATGTTTCGGCGATTTGCTGGTACACGGGCAAGTGGTGGCCTGTCAGCTGAAAATAGGCTTTGGCCGCGCGCAGCAGGCTCACATGCAGTGCGGTCAATCGCGCGAGAGGGTCTTCCTGCGTGGCGACACTGCACGGGCGCTCGTCCATGCCGGTTACGCTCCGGTACCATTCGATCCAGTCTCCACTGTCCCAGTGCGTGGCGTCTTGCGGTATGTTGTTCATGTTACGTCATTCCTTGGGCGGTCTCAGCAGTACTCGGCGACAGGTCCTTCGGCTGTGAAGATGATTCGGCGCCCTTCGGCGATCTCATGCTTGAACAGGCCGGCGATCACCCGCAACGCATTCCTTTGACCTGTTGCGGCAAAGCGGCGGGGTGACGCTACCGGCAGGTTATTGTCAAAACCGCCGGCAGCGTGTGCCCAGATCAGCGGGTGTATTTCGGTGAGGTGTTTGCGGACGATCCAGTGCGAGCATTCGGCGATGCGCGTCCGGACCGCGTCTGCACGCGGCTGACCCGTGCGTTGCGCGCCGATGGTATGTGCGCAAAAGGCGGCTAGGGTATTGGTCGTGTGCTGATCGGGCCGGCGTTCGAGGATATCCTCTAACCCTTCGATGAAGAAATCGACGTCCAGGTTGGCACAGGCCTCCGGATCCCCTGCCAATGCGTCGAACATCACCCAGGTATACCCTCCCGCGCCCCATTCCTCTTGCGTGAGGGCGGCGGTGCGTCTGGCCTGCAGTTCAAGCTCGTCATGATTGCCATACCATCTTGGCGAGACGTAGTTGCCCAAAGCGCGCATCGGGGCAGGATTCAGGGGATTGAGCGCGATAAGGTTCTCATACTGTCGCGCGATCGTCCTGCTCCCCAGGGCGCTTTTGGCGTTGAGCGCGCAACGCGCCGCGAGGTACAGTGGCGACGTGGCGCAGTCCTCCGCGAAAGGCCGCAGTATGTCGTTGGCGCGGTCGAAATGGGCTTCGAAGGCTTCCATGTTCTTTTCCGGGACCTGCTCACGCCAGGCGGTGCCCCGCCACGCCCAGCCGATATCCATATGCGCCTCGGCCACGGTGATGGCGCGCACGGGATCCAGCGGCGCATCGGCCAGCATTTCCTCCAGCGCCGCGATGCCATGCAGCAGCGGTGTGTCGTCTGCCGGGCGCCCGCTCATCAGCGCGTGTTCGGCCGCCGAAACGACGTCGGAACGCGCCCCGTAACACAGCAGTTCGGCCACCGGCATGCCGCTGGGTGTGGAATGCCGGACATCGTCCGCATTGGCAATTTCGACGCTGATTTCGTCCCAGCGGTCCTGTCGCGCGAGGAACTGACCGCGCAGCCTGTGTGTGTCGCGTGCGCGGTCCTCCTTGGTCGGGTTCGGACAGGCAATCATCAGCGCTGCCGTGTCGCTTGTCGCGAGGTTTGCAGGCGACAACGGCGCTGGAAAAGCGGTCGCTGCGCCGTCCCGGGGCGGGGCGAACCCGAAGGTCGCAGACAGTGCGCGACGCATGAGGACTGAGAATGACGACATAGAGACGGCCTGCAACCTGTAGTCTGGATCGATGTGTTCAAAGGTGATGGTTGTTTCGGGCCTAATCGTGACGCTGACGCGGAGATATCGCGTTGAATGCCTGCAAGTTCGACACAATGATCGGGCGCTGTTCCCCAAATGGACACTATACCCGATCCGCGCCACACAATGGTCGGCATACTGCCGCCAATCGCCACCATTATGCCCTTGATACATACACAAAAATCGGACCAGAATACCTGATGAAACGTTTTGATCAGGAAACCGTGACGATCGAGGAGTTTCCCAAAATGCGGTGGAGCCACGTGCCTGACCGGCAGGAGTGGAATCTTGCGGCCATTCAGGCTCTGGAGACCCACGGCAAGCCGCTGGTCGAGATGGTTCCCGGAGATATCAGGACATGGTGCCCGGCGTACCCGGATGCCGGCGCGGACCAGCGCACGGCATTCTGGGTCGGCCTGCTGTCGGCAATGGCAAAGCACGAAAGCACCTACAAGCCCACCGCCGTCAGTCCGAACGGGAAGTGGTTCGGCCTCATGCAAATCTCGCCTGCCACTGCGCAGGGCTACAACTGCCGAGCCGGAACCGGAACGGCATTGAAAGACGGCGGAGACAACCTCAGCTGCGCCATCCGGATCATGGCGGTAACGGTGCCGAGGGATGGGGTCATTTCGGGCAAGGATATTCGCTGGCTGGGCGTTGCTGCGGACTGGGGGCCCATGCGGGTCACATCAAAGCGCCGCGACATGTCACAATGGTTGAATGCGCAGTCCTTTTGCAGGATTTGACATGCAGAAGGCTAACCGATCAGCGAAAAGTGATGCCTTTCGGTGCGGATTCCCCGCGCGTTAAGCGCAGCTTCGAACAATTGGTTGGGTGGTGTGCTTTCGTAGGGCAGGCGTATCTTGCGGCCTGATTGCAGGACCGCCGTCGCGCGGACTGAAAAATCCAGACGTGTATCGAGCCTGACGCGGTCGATGTCCCGCCAGGCGATGGTGCCGGTCCGTTGGCCAGTGAACCACGTCATTGCATCAGGTGTGAATGTCAGCCCGGAGGCGGGATTTTTGTACAGGTCCCACAGGGCGGGCAGCGTAAACGCACCCAGCACTGCAACGATCCACAGCGATGCCTGCACCAGAGCACTCGCCGCAATCAGAGCCAACCACACGCTGACCACGGCAAGCAGTGTGCCCCGGTTTCTTCCGTTGCGCCGGTAGGTGAAGTCTTCAGCGTCCACCCGTTACGTCCAGCGTCGAGCCGGTCACGTAGCTTGCCTCATCCGAACAGAGCCAAAGGACCGCGCGGGCCACTTCTTCGGCGGACCCCTTGCGCTTCATCGGGACCAGATGCGCGAGTTTGTCTGCCCGCCCGGGCTCTCCGCCTTTGGCATGGAGTTCCGTTTCGATAAGGCCGGGGCGGATCGCCATGACCCGGATGTTGTCCGCTGCAACTTCGTCAGATAAGCCCTTGGTAAAAGTGTCGATTGCAGCCTTTGAGGCCGCATAGTCCACATATTGGTTCCCGGAGCCAAGACGGGCGGCGGCAGATGAAATGTTCACGATGACGCCCCCCTTGCCACCGGCCTGCATGCGCAAGACGGCCTCTTTTGCCACGAGAATGGCACCAATCACGTTGATGTCGAACATCCGCCTTAGGCGGTCATGGGTGACGTCGGTCACCTTCGCGGTCTGATCGACCACGCCGGCGTTGTTGATGAGCGCATCCAGCCGGCCGTAGGTTTCGTCGATACTTGCATACATGTCATTGATCGCTTCCGGGTCAGAAACATCTCCCCTGCACAGAAGGACATCCGCTCCCGCGGCGCGGCATTCCTCCGCCACCGCATTCGCGCCCCTTTCGTCCGAGCGAAAGTTGAGCGCCAGATCATAGCCGCGTGTGGCGGCGATGCGCGCGCAGGCCGCGCCGATTCCGGCGGAGGCGCCGGTAATGAGCATGACTGGTTTCATAGATCATTTCCCTCGAATTCTGGTGATCATTTCGGTTGTATCCCGGGAGAGGTCCGGTGTCGCGAGAATATGGTCCAGCACCGATGCGATCATCTCCTGCCGGGATGCATCATACCGTCGCCAGGTCTGGAAGGCCGAGCACATGCGCGCGGCTGTCTGCGGATTGACCGGATCGAGCCGGATCAGCCACTCACCGAGAAGCCTGTAGCCATCGCC
>JASFFN010000073.1:0-7215 GCA_050124275.1 Roseobacter sp.
AACTCTCTACCTTGGTCCCCCATATATCCCCCAGGATTATAATCGACATATTCAAAAGAATTTCAAGACCCACACCGGCCGGGCGCAAGTGCTTGAAATTAATTTGAAAACAGTGGTGAGCCGTGCAGGATTCGAACCTGCGACCCACTGATTAAAAGTCAGTTGCTCTACCAACTGAGCTAACGGCCCACTGAGTGGCCTACTTAGAAAGGTGCACGGGGCTGGTCAACCCCAATTTCGGTGTTTTTCTCGCGACATACTGGATAGTTTCCCGGCGTGGGCTTATATGGCGGCAATGCGCGAAACGGACGATATCATCTTGCCCTTTATGAAGATGCACGGGTTGGGAAACGACTTTGTCGTTATCGATGCGCGTGCGCGCGAAATCAACGTGACCCCTGCGCTCGCCAAGGCCTTGGGCGACAGGCACAAAGGCGTTGGTTTCGATCAATTGGCAGTAATAGAAAAAGGTCCTGACAGCCTTCATCTGAGCTTTTTCAATTCGGATGGTTCGACATCTGCTTCCTGTGGGAATGCAACTCGTTGCATTGCCCGCTTCATCATGGATGAAACCGGTGAACCGGAGGTGTCATTGACGACGGACCGAGGCAGCTTGCAGGCACGCGACGTGGGGCAGGGGCTCACGGCTATCAATATGGGACAGCCGCAGCTACGGTGGAACGAGATACCGCTTGCACAGGACGTGGATACCCTGGCTCTGCCGATTGACGGGGAACCTGTTGCAACAGGCATGGGCAATCCGCACTGTACGTTTTTTGTAAAAGACGTGTCGTCAGTGGATGTCGGCGCCCTGGGGGCGGAACTGGAGCATCATCCGCTCTATCCCGAACGCACGAACGTTCAGTTTGCGCAGATTATCGGCACCGATCACATCCGCATGCGGGTGTGGGAGCGTGGCGCGGGGATCACGCTCGCATCCGGATCCTCCAGCTGTGCAACAGCCGTTGCCGCAGCACGGCGCGGCCTCACATCAAGGAATGTGCGGGTTGAGCTGGACGGCGGTACGCTCGACATCGACTGGCGCGATGACGGTGTCTGGATGACCGGCCCGACCGCCCATGTATTCGACGGAATCCTCACGCAGTGCTTTCTGGATCAGGTGTCATGAGCGCGCCGAAGTTTTCCACGTTCGGGTGTCGTCTCAATGCCTACGAGACCGAAGCCATGAAACAACTCGCAACCGAGGCCGGACTGGAGAACGCCGTGGTTGTGAATACCTGTGCTGTTACCGCCGAAGCTGTCGGCAAGGCCCGCCGGACGATCCGGAAACTGCGGCGCGAGAACCCTGATGCACGTCTTATCGTAACGGGTTGTGCGGCGCAGACGGAGCCCGAGACTTTCGCCGCGATGGCCGAAGTGGATGCGGTCATCGGCAACAGCGAAAAGATGCAGGGCAAGATATGGCGGGGGCTCACCACGGACTTCATCGGAGCGACAGAAGCGGTTCAGGTCGATGACATCATGTCCGTGACTGAAACGGCCGGGCATCTGATCGACGGCTTCGGCACGCGGAGCCGTGCCTACGTACAGGTCCAGAATGGCTGCGATCACCGATGCACCTTCTGCATCATTCCCTACGGCCGGGGAAATTCAAGATCCGTGCCTGCCGGTGTGGTTGTGGAGCAGGTCAAGCGGCTGGTGGACAAGGGATTCAACGAAGTCGTCCTCACGGGTGTGGATCTGACCAGTTGGGGAGCCGATCTGCCGGCGACACCCAGACTCGGCGATCTGGTGATGCGCATACTCAGGCTCGTGCCGGACCTGGCGCGGCTTCGTATCAGTTCGATCGACAGCATCGAGGTGGACGAGAACCTGATGCAGGCCATTGCGACGGAACCACGGCTCATGCCTCATCTGCATTTGTCTCTGCAGCATGGTGACGACATGATCCTCAAGCGCATGAAGCGGCGCCATCTGCGCGACGACGCAATCCGGTTCTGCGAAGAGGCGCGGCGGGTGCGGCCGGACATGACGTTTGGCGCGGACATCATCGCAGGATTCCCGACGGAAACGGACGCCATGTTTGAAAACTCGCTCGCCTTGGTCGAAGAGTGCGTGCTCACGTGGCTTCATGTTTTTCCGTTTTCGCCCCGTGCCGGTACGCCCGCCGCCCGGATGCCTCCCGTTGAGCCGGCCACGATCCGCGCGCGCGCGGATCGGTTGCGAGCGGCCGGGATGCGACAGGTCCAGCACCACCTGAAGCGCCAAATCGGCGTTGAGCATCGCATACTGATGGAAAGTCCGACGATGGGTCGCACCGAGCAATTCTGCGAGGTTCGCTTTGACGGCGCGCAGGAGGAGGGAGCCATCGTCAGTGCCCGTATTACAGGCGCGGATGGTTTGAAATTGACGGTCTAATCCGTAGGGGTTGCAGCAAAAGTAAAAATTCCCGTGACAACACAAATTGTTTACCCTTACTCTCGTCCTACTTTGGGGAGATTTGAGACCTGCGTCTGGTTCGGAACTGGGGGAATGTTGAACGGTTTGACAAAAACGCGCGCTTTCAGGTGACGTCCCGGAATACGAGCGTGCGGACAGATACCGACGGCGACACCGGACGCGCTGGTCGGGACAGGTCCGCGGCATCGCGTTCCGGCGGGTTTCCCGGGGATGTCACCCTCAAGAAAACAGGTTCGCGTTGACCGGCGCGCTCGGTTCGGAAAGGGGGATGAATGGAAAGCTCTGCGTTGCCTAAATCCGGGTTTCTGGCTCATGCTTCAGAAGATCTGCTGAGCCTTTTGAACTCGGTGGCAAAAGAGGTGACCCTCGAGGAAGGCGAAGTTCTTTTCGAGCAGGGCGAACCCGGCGACGCTCTTTATGCGATCGTGTCGGGCACGCTGGAAGTCAGCTTTCTTTCGAGCGAAGGGCGCAAGCTGTCACTTGATGTGATGCGTCCCGGAGCGCTGATCGGCGAAATCGCACTTTTCGATCCGGGGACGCGTACTGCAACTGTCACGGCGCTCGAGCCCGCCCGGGTCCGCGGTGTCAAAAATGCCGACGTACTGGCTGCGATCAGGAAAGCGCCCGGGTTGGGCATCGACATGATCCAGTTGGCGGGCGAACGGATGCGCTGGATGAGCAGCCAGTTGAACGAACAGGTTTTTCTGTCCATGCCGGCACGTCTGGCGCGTAAGATCCTTTACCTGACCATTGACGGCTCAGAGCACCTGTCGATACTCACTCTGTCTCAGGCTGAATTGGCGGAGTTCGTCGGCGCAACACGCGAAGCCGTGTCTAAAACACTGTCGCTATGGAAGCGTGCCGGTGTGATTGACGTATCGCGCGGTGGCGTGCGCGTGATTGATCGAAGCGCTTTGCAAGTCATGGCAGATCTCCATCAAATTTAGTCGCGCATTGTGACGCGGTTCACAGACGTCGATTCGCTTTTGCGGCACGTTGGGTGACAAGAAGAACGAAACTTGGTCGCCCATCCGGTTTTTGAAACGGAAACCGGGACGCAGAAGGAAAAGAGAGATGGAACGGCAAAAGACATCGCAAGCTGACACGATAAAGTTGCCTGCCAAGATATCGCCGGTAAAAGCAGTGATTTCCTGGTTGGTCGAGGCGGATCGCGAATATCGGGTGGCCCAGTCGATGGTCAACGAGAAGCATGACAAGATCTGAAAAATACACCTGCTTTCAGGGAAATTCTTACAGACAAGGCGATTTTTTTATCAAGTTTGTTCAGAGTGACATATTTGTGTGAACAAGATCACATACAAACATCGCAAGTTTTGGTATAATTTTGCTATTATTGTAAGCGGTACGAAAACGATATCTAGGAGCTTGGATATCTTCGTGGGTAGCGAGGCTCATTTCAAAGGTACGGAATGGGGAGCAGGTAGCGATATTGAAAGCCGAATGGCCGACGATGACGCAGCCAATGCTTTCCTTCCAATTTCAACTCTCCCCAGGGTCTGTCATTAGCCTCCTAGCGAGGTGCAGACGAGAGCCCCCCCGAGCAACGCTCGGGGGGGTCTTGTTTGGCTGGCCCTTTCAAGTTGGCGTCAGGCGGATTTATTGCCCTTGACCGACGCCCAGATGCGCTTGTTGGTAAGATAAAGAAGAACGGACAGGATTGTCAGGAAAAGCACGCCGACAAAACCGGCCTGCTTTCTGGCCATCATCTTGGGCTCGGCTGTCCACATCAGAAAGGCCGCGACATCCTCTGACAGGTGATGCAGGTCGTTTGCATGACCATCCGCGTATTCGACCAACTCGTCCTGCAAGGGAGGCGCCATGGCGATCCAGCCACCGGGGAAAGCTTTGTTTTCGTAGAGGATCGTTCCGGCCTCTTCCTTTTCTTCACCGGTATAGCCGGTGAGGAGCGACGCTATGTATTCCGGCCCGCCTATGCCCTTGAACAACTGGTTGATCCCCAAGCCATAAGGTCCGTGAAACCCGGCGCGCGCCTTCGCCATCAGGCTTAGGTCGGGTGCGTTCTCCAGCCCGGACTGGCCAAAGTGATCCGCCGGTGTGGCCGGGCGGAAATCGTCGATTTCCGCATCGTAGACCTCGAACTGCGCAGCATAGGCACGGACCTGATCTTCCGGCATCCCGACACCGCCTTCTTCGGAAAGCGCCCGGTAAGGGACGTACCTGAGGCCGTGACAGGCTGAGCAGACCTCCGTGTACACCTGAAGACCGCGCTGAAGCTGGTTCTGATCGAATTTGCCGAAGGGGCCTTCGAAGGAAAAGTCGAAGTCCTCGATATGCGTGTCATAAGCGCCTGCGGCCAGACCCGCCGTGGCAAACCCAAAAGCCGCCACGGCACTCAGTGTAAGTGTTCTGAACATGATCTTTCGTTCCTTTATTCTGCCGGGGTGGCTACGGTGTCGCCGCCGCCCGCCTTGGCCGCTTTGTGCGCATTGAAGTCTTCCTCGATCGTCGCAGGACGCGGGAGCGGTTTTTCAATGACGCCCAGCAGCGGCAGAATCACGAGGAAGTAGGCGAACCAGTAGGCCGAGGCGATCAGAGAGAACGTCGCATAGGGCTCCTCCGCCGGCATGGCGCCAAGCCACATCAGCACGAAAAAGTCCACCACAAGCAGCCAGAACCACCATTTCAGCATCGGACGGTACCGTGCGGAACGCACCGAGGACGTGTCGAGCCAGGGCGACAGTGCCAGCACAACAATCGCGCCGAACATCGCCAGCACGCCAAAGAATTTCGCATCGATGATGCCGCCGGTCAGGAACGACGCGATCTGCACGACCCATACGTCAGACGTGAAGGCACGCAGGATCGCGTAGAAGGGCAGGAAGTACCATTCAGGGACGATGTGCGCCGGTGTCGCCAGCGGATTGGCCTCGATATAGTTGTCCGGGTGGCCAAGGTAGTTCGGCATGAAGCCCACGATCGCGAAGAAGACGGCCAGGATGACGGCCAGCGCGAACAGATCTTTCATCACAAAATATGGCCAGAAGGGCAGTGTGTCTTTCTCTGCTTCTTCCTTGGACGTGCGGCGCACTTCGACACCGGTCGGGTTGTTATTGCCCGTGGTGTGGAACGCCCAGATGTGCACGATGACAAGGCCCAGAATAACAAAGGGCAACAGATAGTGCAGCGAGAAGAACCGGTTCAGCGTCGCGTTGTCCACCGCCGGCCCGCCCAGCAGCCACGTCTGCAGCGCGTCACCAACAAACGGGACGGCACCGAACAGACCTGTAATTACGGTGGCACCCCAGAAGGACATCTGACCCCAGGGCAACACGTAACCCATGAAGGCCGTGCCCATCATCAGCAGATAGATCAGCATGCCGATGATCCACGTGATTTCACGCGGCGCCTTGTACGACCCGTAGTAGAGACCACGGAAAATATGCGCATAGACAGCGACAAAGAACAGCGACGCACCATTGGAGTGCAGGTATCGCAGCATGTATCCGCCGTTCACGTTCCGCATGATGTGTTCGACCGACGCAAAGGCGTGGTCGACATGCGGCGTGTAATGCATCACGAGCACGATACCGGTTACGATCTGCAGCACGAGCACGAACGTGAGCACGATGCCCCAGATCCACATCCAGTTGAGGTTCTTTGGCGTGGGGATCATCAGCGTGTCATACATCAGGCCGACAATCGGCAACCGCTTGGCCAGACCTTTTTCCCAGTCGGCTTTCGGTTCGTAATGGTCGTGAGGAATTCCAGACATGCAGTATTTCTCCCTTAACCGAGTTTGATCGTGGTTTCGTCCACGAATTCAGCGACCGGCACCGGCAGGTTGGTCGGTGCGGGGCCTTTGCGAATGCGGCCCGACGTGTCGTAGTGCGAGCCGTGGCAGGGGCAGAACCAGCCGCCAAAATCGCCCGCGTCGCCCAGCGGCACGCAACCGAGGTGTGTGCAGACACCCATCATGACCAGCCATTCACCCGCCTCATCCAGAGACCGGTTTTCATCAGACCCATCGGTGCCGGCTGGCAAATTGTCGTTTTCAGCGGAGTTGTCGGGCAGTGTCGTTACGTCAACGTCCCGTGCCGCAGCGATTTCTTCTTCGGTCCGGCGACGGATGAACACCGGCTTGCCCAACCACTTAACCGTGAGTTGCGTCCCGGGCTCGAGACTGCTGACATCAACCCGGATGGACGACAGCGCAAGCACGTCTGCCGACGGGTTCATCTGGTTGACCAAAGGCCAGATGGCGGCCCCGGCCGTGACCGCGCCGGCACCAGCCGTGGCATAATATAGGAAATCCCGGCGGGTGCCTTCGGTATCTTCTGCATGCGACACAGGTTTACTCCATTTCAACTGCCGGTTTCCGGCCATTCAAAAGCGGTCGCGCCGGGCGCAACCTTTCCTCAAGCGGCTATGTAGCGTTGTGACCGCCGGTCGTCTAGTGATCTTGGCCGCGCAAACCGTCGCAGGTCTATGAGCGTTCGCCCGTTCGTTCTGGCCGGTGCGCGGGGTGCGGCGAATACCCGTAAACCGTCACGCATCCGGCGGCTGGCTTGCCTGCATGGACGGCCGGGCGACGAAATCCTTGTGCCAGTTGGCAAGGGCCTCGTTCCCCTGACGCCAATTGCGCGCATCGTGCCGGAAATCGAGATAGGACAGGGCGCATCCAACCGAAATATGCGCGACGGTGATCGGGCCTGAAAGATGGCTCATCCAGCGTGCGTTCAAAGCGGCGGTTGTCCGGCTGACCTTTTCCCATTGCGCGTCGATCCACGTCTGCGACCGTTCCGCCTCCGGTCG